>WFXK01000173.1 GCA_015490695.1 Bacteroidota bacterium
CTTTAATAATATCTAAACCATACTCTTCAGCAACCGATTCCCATTTCTCTTTTACATCACAACGGATAAGTACGCTCTCTTCGTTAGAGAGATTATTTTTATATCGTTCATAATCAAAAGATAAGAAATTAAAACTGCCCGTTATGAAATATTTATCGTCTACGATTACCAGTTTTCTATGAGTTCCCGTGAGTTCTTGACGCTTTCTTCTTGCTTTTTTTCTTAAATGGTTAGGTAAAGACACTATAGTTAGATGATAGTCGTCCTCTTCGTCGAGTGCACGTAGCGCTTTTAGGGCATCTTCATATTGTGCTTTTTCTGCATTCTCATAATTGCGTTTCCATGGAGACTCTTCCCATGGAGAAAAATTGTTGTTAGAATATCTGTTATCCCACCTCCTTTTTCGTTGTTTTTCACTACTTTGATTTCCAAATAAAATAATCACATGAACATCTTTTTTCAAAAGAGCTTCTATATCAGGTAAGTAATTATTACATGCTTGCTTTATCCACGGTGATTCTATCAGCACAGCGCATTGTGCTTCTCTTAGTGCTTTTCTAAATTGCTTATAAGTTTCATGGACATTAAGCACTTTATAACATCGTTTATGTGGAACATTGTTTATGCTCCAGTTTTCTATAAAGTCTTGAGAGAGCGCATAAAAGCCTTCATCCCAGTGATTTTTCTTAGTGTAATATCCTAAGGCAAATATTATAGTAATCCACAGCACAGAATAGAAAACGCGCTTTAGCATTTTATCCAATAACGTTGGAGTTTTCTATAGCCATAGATAGCAGTTCTGCCGTGCAATATACGCCAATTGTCTAATATTAACAAGTCGTTTTTCTTTAGTTTAATTTGAATAGGCGTGCTTTCAAAAATAAATGTAGTAAGTTTTTGAAATACCTCGTTGTTTTTTATCTTTTCAGAGGCAAGCCAATGGGTATAATAAAGATGGATAGTGCCTTGTTCATACGACAAGATGGGGAAGCAAGGGGCATCATCAGGAAATACCTTATGAGTCTTCAAATAGAGGGATTGTAAGCGTTTACGTTCTTGAGGAGTCATTTGTTCTAAAATATTCCAGCCATCTATTAGCAAAGAAGTTCCTCCTTTTTCTGCGGGTTGTTCACAAAGTAGAACGATGTAACGGATTTTAGGATGGTCTGTGTGCGGACTTAACGCTTTAGTGCTGCGAAGTAAAGCAGGAGAATACCTATCAGGAATCACTTCTGCAGTATGAGTAACTTCCCCTAAGCCTTGAAGGATAGGCTTTAACAAGAGTTTTCCCTGAGGGATATAAATAAATCCGTCTTTATGGAGTAACTTTAAGAGATTGAAGAGCATTTTCCCGAGCTAAACGATAGGGGAGGGCTGTACCCTCCCCCGCGTCTTATGGAAAATAACGCAGACTAACATGAAACTTAAGCGAAAGTGGCGGGATTCCTTTCAGTTCTGCGGTGATAGCCAATCGGTCATTGATACGATACCCTCCTCCTAAACCGATGTTAATACCAAAGAAAGGAACATTAAAGGCTCTACCTATGTTTTGAGAAACGCCCGTAACACGATAAGAATACCCAAAATAACCAAAGTGCAATCCGGCGAAGGGATAGAAGATACCCTTTTTGTTTACCACCCAGAATTGGGCATCGGTGTTGAGTTGTAATGCCCAGAAAGCTGGGTTAGGGATTTGAAACACTAAGCTTCCGTCTAAGTTAAGCCATTCATTGACGAAGTACCCCGCACGAGCATGGATTGCCGCTCCGGTCCAAAAGATAGCCTTGCTGTAAAAGCCGATGCCGCCTCCAAAGTTCCATTGCGCTCGGACAACTGCTGTGCTTAAAGCGCACACAACGATACTCACCCTTGCAATATGTACTACACTCCTCATAGGCGGTTCTGATATTGGTAATTGCTAGTTTTTACGACGGTTTTTATCGGCAACGTTTTGAGTGCGTCGCTTAAAGCCCGTTCGGGTAGTTCTAGGAATTCGGGTTTTTATCTGCCGCTCTCTGAATCCTTCTGGCAGCGCTATCGTCCATCTTCCTCTTTACCATAGCTATTGCACCTTTTGAAGTTCTAAAAAACTGGAAGTTACCGTGTTGTGTAGGTGCAAAACCGAATCCGATATCTTGATGATTGTAAAATGCTTCTGTGGAGTAAGAGGCTGAATAGGATTTAACAACAAAGTGTTTAGAGTTACCTGCCACTTTCCTCGTTCTCCATCTGCAGTGGTGTAATAACCATCGGATTGAAAAGTTATCCACCAATAACTCTGTTGTAATCGCCATTTTCCCTGTAATGATTCTGAGAGCCGTGAAATAATCGCTTCTTGGCATTGCCTTGCAGCTTCTTTGTGTAGTTTTTGTTGTTGACGCTGCGATAATTGAAAATAATTCGCTGCTTCATAATGGGTCAAAATGTGCTGACAACTACAACGACAAATAGAATCTTTCCAGTAAGGTGCCATATTTTTTTCTTCTATCCACTGCTGACATTGTTTCCATAACTGTGCTTTTTGTTGCTCACTCCACGGAAGCAACAACGCACCGCTTATTAAAATGACTTTAATCCTCATCGGCGCAATAATGCCAGCATTCATCCTGACAATAGTGCCAACAAGGGTCTTTACTTTCTGTTTCTAAGCTTTCTCCGAATTCTTGTTCATAAAGCTGTTTGGTGCGTTCTCCTGCTTTAAGCAAGTTTTGGTAATCTTCTTCTCCCCGCATACCGAAATAGGGAAAGTGATGTAGGTATTTCCCAAACGCTTTTTGACAGTCTTTGTGGTAGGCGATGGTATCCAAAATGTGGTAATGCCACATGGTATCTACATCACCCCATGGGGTTATTCCTTTGCCATACTTCTTACACAAGTGCAAAAAGCGCTTATAGGCGATTTCCACTTTGTCGCAACGCTCTTTATCCCATCCTTCTCCTTCACGCGGATGTTGTAATTTGAGTTTTACCATTTCCAAGTCAATGGCTGCGATTTCTGGCAAAATTCCGTAGCGCTCTATTAGCGCCTTTACGCGCTCTTCGCTCAATACAGGCCGCTTCCAATCCGTACTTTGTCTCTGCATATCGTTGAAGAATTAGATTGACAAATAGAGAAACGGTAGCGCAAGAAAATACCAGGCACTATAGTCCTCTTAGCAGTAGGTTGTAACTGAGAAGGAAACAAAGCGACCACAGGCAACATCTTGCAATAAATCTCTAATTTTTTCGAAGAACTTATCGCACTTTTTTTATTCGTATCACAAAACCTATATCTTTGTGTTTCAAAGGGAATAAAATAAATGGAATGTGCTATTACACTCCGCTTACCCTGATTTTGCGCATAAGCACATAAAGCTAATAATAAGTAGAGCCAGTAGTACTTTATTCTATTTTTGTTTTGTTTTGTTTTGTTTTGTTTTGCATGCTCACTATAAGTTTAATCTGCGCCAGCACAACAACAAATTTAGAAGAGCCCCTTTTATTTCCAATGGAAAAAAATTAACCACAGTTACCAAAATTTTGATGTTGTTATACTTAAAAGTTGCTGATTATCAGCAAGTTATAACTGTTGCATGGTTACATATACCAATCATTCATGGATTTTTTGATAAGTACCTATAAAGGCTTTCCATGCTTGTTTAGGGCAAGGGGTTTTTTGAGTAATTTTAATAGTTTGGTTGCTAAAGTAGAAAAGTAAAGAACAGGAAGATGCTTCGTAGATAGCTTCATAAGGGCTAACGAAAGTAGCTATACCTTCTAAAAAATGGTTTTTAGAAGTCTGAAGGCGGAATCCAAAACCTTCGTCGGAAGTCTTCCATACATAGAGGGTTTGGGTATCTTTAATATACGTAGATGGTAAGTAATAGGTATGGTGAAAATCACAGGCAACGCTTGTATACTGCATACAACCTGCTTGCTCAACGCGAACTTTGTTTTTGTCAAAATAAAATACCAATTGACATGAACCACTGGAATTTTTAAAAATGGCTTTTTGAGCTGTTCTCCAAAATGCCTCGCCTTCTATTTCAGCAATGCACCCTGAACGAGTTGCAACGTTAATGGAAAATGAAAACGATTGATTTGTACGTTCCTTTACTTCTAATGTCCCTATAGCATGCTTATAGTAAAATGCATAAACCCTTTTTGAATCAATTTCTTGAGTCCCTTGAGCATTGAGTGCTGTTGCTATTATGGTAAAATAAAGCCACCTTCTATACATTACTTTTTTCGCAAAGATATATTTCTTTTGGCAAAAAGATTTTTCACACACTTCGGAGTGATGCAATGAATACAGAGTAGTGGTGCTATGTCTATATATAGCATGTGCATTTCTTTTAGGAAACTGTATAAAGGCTATGAAGGTTTTCCAAACTTCCAACAGAAAAAGCACAAGAAAACCTCACCTTTAGTACGGAATGATGCACATGCCTCTAGACGCAGACAGTGCAAAGATTGCGGAACTATACACCTAAACTCTTACAGCATAGGTTATCGCATCATACCGAGTGAGTACGGAGTAGTTCTTTTGGGAAATCCAAGAAACTCTGAAAGTTTACCTAAGTTTCCAAAAACAAAAACGCAAAAAACAAAGGGGATGGCAAAAGCCATCCCCTGTAATTCAATACTTTATAAACTTCTCTCTGTAGTGCTTGCCATTTTGGAAAAGGAAGTCTAAAAGGTAGATGCCAGAAGATAAAGAAGAAACTTCTAAAGTAAAGTTTTGCGTAGTAGCAATCTTTTCTACTTTTAAAACTTCACCCATTACATTCATAATACGGACCTCTTGAATAGGTTCATCACTTTGGATAGTTAAGAAGTCCATAACAGGGTTAGGCATGATGGTAACTGTAGCTGTTTGTGGTGCTGTAGCAGCATCTAAGTAAAAGATGAAATATAACGTACGTGGGGAGATACATACTGAAATAGGGGAAGAAAGGGTATTGTTATTCCAGTAAAGGATGCTACCTGTGGTCGTATAATCAGTTTGAGATAGGAATAGCGTTTGGGTTTCGTGATTGTAATGCATAGCATAGAAGTTTCCTGGGAAGAGGGAGTCGGTTTGTTGGTTGGTAATGTTGTAAGCACGTACGTGTTCAGCACCGAAGTTAGTGTTGTCGCTGAAGAAGATACGTTTGTTTAAGGTGTCTATAGTAAACCCGCCGTAAGAGACACGATAGGTAGTATCCATTCGTAGCAATTGGTTATTATAGATGACGCTAATGATAAGACCGCCGTCGCTTGTGGTCCATCGGCGACACTGAACGTAGATAGTGTCTTTGTAACGAACAATTCTATCAGGGTTTTGGGCTACTTTCAATAATTTTAAGGTATCTTGTGCTATGAGGTCTAAGATAATGATGGTGCTATCTGCGCCATAGCCGTTCATGGAAATATAGGCTTTGTTTTGATACACGAGAATCCCTTCACAGATGTTTCTTGCTTTGGTGGTGTCTAATGCATAAAGCAATTGTTTCGTTGTAAGGTCATAGACGCGCACATAAGGTTTGGTTTTTGTGGTAACGATAATTTGGTTTTTCCATAGGGCGATGTCACGAGCGTCTTTTAAGGCGGTGTCTAAGGTGTCTAAGAATTGTGCTGTTGACCAGTTGTAAAGCAGTACATGGCCTAAGCCGTCAATGACAAGGAGGGTGTCGTTTCGTACTTTGAAGGTTACGGGTCGGTTGAAGCCGGAGCCGTAGAGGGAATCAATGAGGACGAAGGAGTTACTTGCGAAGCTGTAGTAACCGATACTTCCTTTTGTGGTGCTTCCGCCTTCACAGAGGGTGAGTAACAAACCGAAGGGCGCTGTTTGTGCCCATAGCATTGCTGCCGCCATACAATACAGAAGCGTTCTCATCGTTTTATGGTTTTAAATGGATAAAAGCCATCCTGATGGATGGCGGCAGGCTTTTTACCAGAAGCGTTTTTGCTCCTGGCAGGGCTTAAAACCCGCGCAAGCCTCCGCCAGTGATGACGCTTGCAGGCAGGTCTCCTGGCTCGTGCCAGCGCTACCCTCCTTCCCAGCTAAACAGCCAGTGGAGCTGTCCCCCATGTGGGGTAAGGTAGCGCTTTTTGCGGCACTCACAGTGGCGCGTCCGCTCCGGATTTGCACCGGATTCCCTTTTAAACCCCGAAGGGTACCTGCAAACGTGCCCCGCAAAATTAAGAAACCCTGCGCTTAAACCCTATCGTTGCATGCTGACGCTGCGATGCAAATAACACCGTCTCAGAATCAAATTCCACAACATCTGACGCCGTAATCGTCCGCAGTAAACGCTCCGTACGCTGATGTGGCGGTAACTTCGCTAAACGTAAATGCTGATTCTTTATCGTCTTTTCCACAACCTTGCGAACCGTACGTGCATTCCCAAAATACTTATCCCGACCACTATATAACGATAAAAAGTAATTCTTCAAATGCGCTAAAGCAGAAGGATCTAACTCCAAACCCTCTTGTTTAAACATATAAATCGCAATCTCTAATAGCTCTTC
>WFXK01000174.1 GCA_015490695.1 Bacteroidota bacterium
ATCAAGAAGGGTAAAGGAATAGTTTTGGTTTTCAAAGCCGAGTCCTTGTGTTACACCAATTTCTATTTTTGAAGATTCGCCTAAATTAGGCGTAATGGCTCCATTCCAAGCAAAATGGAGGGCAATTTGAGATACTCTTTGTTCATAAAGGCTGACATTGGGCTCAAATGGATCTTTAACGGTAACTTGGTTTTTCCCATAGCCGAACTATAGTGCGGCATCGCCACGGACGATTCGCCCTTGTCCCCCTACACCTACGAAGGGACTAACATACCATGCATTTCCAGCGACACTGAAAACGCTTGTTGGAATACCTCCACGGATTCCCGTATAAACCTCGCCTTGTTTGTCTTCCAAAGCGCCGGGCCAGTAGACAGGTGGCGTAACGACCGATAAGGGCGCTGCACAACCGCCTAATAAAAGGGTCAGGGCTAAGGACAGCCCAACAAACCTACCATGGAGCTTGTCTGCTCCAACCCCCATAGCCGTAAACAACTTCCTCATGACACTCCTTTATTAAATTTAATTAAATAAGCGCCTCTAATCCACTTTGATAAAAAATATATTGTTTCTCTATTTCTTTCAAATAAAATCATCGGTAGTAATGACAAAAATGCAAAAAATTTAAATAAATTACCGCAATACACACACAATTTCTGCATAGGTGGGGGCTTCATAGCACTTACGTAGGACGCTGCAAGTATAGAGATTTTTTTCTAAAATCAAAAAGGAATATGGTAACGTACTCCCAATGTTAGGTTAGGTAATCCTACTATAATAGGAAGTAATTGAGTTCCAATCCAAAACCCCCAATTAGAAACCCTATAAGACACAGTAAAACCTGTTCCTAAACCGATAAAATACCAGCGTATCCCAAAAAGTTTTGTTCTATCTATTCGTGAAGTATAGCCGACAAAAGCGGAGAAAGTAGCAATAAGCATTGGTTGACTAATATTAGGAGCAAGTTCTGTCAGTATCTCACGAGGATAGCTATTGTATTCTACTCCTAAACCGCAACTAACGCCAACTTCTAGCTTAGAGTATAGTCCCAAAGAAGGGGTAACAGCACCGTTCCCAGCAAGATGAATAGCTAGCTGTTCAATAGGTTTCTGAGTAAAAGTGTCTAAAATTATAGGTTGAGAGACGTAAGTATTGCTATAGCCTCCCCAAAGGGTTAAATCGCCTCGCACCATCGCATCTTGTCCTCCTATGCCAATAAAAGGACTGATATACCAACTATTTACTGAAAGTTGAAGAAGGTTTGTAGGGATACCGCCTCGGATACCAGTGAACATTTCTCCCTTTCCGTCTTTTAAGGTGCCCGACCAATAAACAGGCGGAGTAATAACAGCCAAAGGCGCCGTACAGCTTGCTAAGAAAACAATAAGCCCTACCTCAATAATAAAACTCTTACATCTCATCACTCAACAAAAATATACGCTTTCTGAAATTTTAGCAAAAACGGAACAAAATCTTTCTACGTACAGGAAGATTCTTCAGTAGCATACTCCATTAGCGCTTGAAGGGTATCCTGAAGCTTCTTCTTGGAAATCCTGGAAAGAGGCGTGCCTCGTACTAAACGCTTGTATTGGTTAGAAGAAAGACGCAACCAATCCTTTAAGGTAAAGGTCTTAATGTGGTCTAAAGGTTCCAATAAAGGTTCTTGGTGGTTTTTGGAAAAGCGGTTCCACGGACAGACTTGCTGACAGAGATCACAACCAAACATCCATCCCTGAAGTTGTCTGCGAAAGGGCTCTTCAATAGGTTCTTTGCGCACTTCAATGGTCCAATAAGAAATACAACGAGTAGCATCTAAAACAAAAGGTTGAAGCGCTTGTGTAGGACAAACTTCTATACATCGCTGGCAACGCCCACAAAAATCTTTTTCAAACGGCGCATCGTATTCCAAAACTAAATCAGTAAAGATGACCACGATAAAAAAATAAGAACCGCTTTTCTTGGCAATCAAGTTCGTATTCTTTCCAACCCAGCCTAAGCCTGCTTTCTGTGCCCATACTTTTTCCATTACAGGTAGGGAGTCTATACAGATTTTGAAAAGGGCATTGCCAACTTGTTGTTGTATCCATTGCGTTAGTTGCTCAGCCTTTTTACGCAAAACCCAGTGGTAATCGTACCCCCATGCATACATTGCAACCTTAGGATAGCGATAAGGCATGGAATAATAGTAATTATGAAGCAACACAATAGCGGAACGTGCTTCTGGAAAAAACTTTTTAGGATTGGTACGCTCTTCAAAAGTGCGTTCCATATAAGCCATTTTACCATGTTTTTGTGTTTTTAACCACCATTCTAATCGTTGGGCTGCCTTGTCTAAGGGCTCCACAGGAGCAATGCCCACCGCATCAAACCCTAAGCGCAAAGCGTATTGTTTTAAGGCTAAAACATTAAACATGTCCAGACAAAATTATAAGGAATCTCCAAAAGTACCCTTAAACCCATATCACGAAACTTTGGAAACTCTAAAAGTTTCCAAAGACACAAACCACTTCACACCTCTAACTCAGCAATACTAAATTTTTACTAAAAAAGAAAATATTTAGAAGGGTCAAAAAACTAACAATAGCTTTTCAAATTTCCAATAAATTCAGCCTCTTCGCTTCCTATGTGTTACTACTTTTTTTCCCAAATTGCCTCGGCGATTTTAAAAC
>WFXK01000175.1 GCA_015490695.1 Bacteroidota bacterium
GTACTCTGTGGTTTTTGCATTGTTTGTATTTGGGTTATGCGCGTCATTCCATTACTGTGCGTCATTCCGAGCGATAGCGAGGAATCTCAGTACGTTCATTTTTCGTATGCTTTTGAGGTGCCTCACGTTCGTTCGGCATGACGCAGCAACCGCCTACGCTGCAGGAAGTTTTGGCGTTGCTCAGTTCGTGAGTGTAGTCTGCAGTTTTTGCGTTGTTTGTGGTTCTGGACAATACGTTCATCCCTTTTATGTGCGTCATTCCGAGCCGTAGGCAAGGAATCCCAAATATGGATTTTTGCAGGTGCTCCTTATGGTGGAAACCCAAAGAAACTTTCAAAGTTTCCAAAGTTCCAATAAAAGCCTTTGTTATCTTCCGACCCGTTTACAATTCCAAAAACCTTAACGAAAATTTAACTTACTCTCAAACCTTTCCTTCGTTCACAATCTCTCACTTTTTCTACAAGGCATCGTCTTAAATGCTCAATACCTTCACCACTACGGGCAGAAACCATCACTACAGTAGCGCCTTCTTCTATAAAACTTTGCCATTCGTTTTCTAAGGCTAAACGTTCTTCTTCGCTCAATAAATCTATTTTATTCAAAACGTGGATGATAGGTTTGTGAAGTACCTTCATTTCGCTTAAAATCTTTTGTACTGTATGCATATATTCCATGTAATAGGGATGGGATACGTCTGTAACTTGCAGTAAAATATCGGCTTCATACACTTCTGCTAAGGTGCTTTTGAAGGATTCTATAAGGGTTGGTGGCAATGCTCGGATGAAGCCAACAGTATCAGAGAGTAAGAAAGTGGTGTCTTCAAGGGTAACGCGGCGGACTGTAGTATCTAAGGTTGCAAAGAGTTTATCTTCTACAACAACGGAGGCTTTACTTAATCGGCGCATTAGGGAGGATTTACCTGCGTTTGTGTATCCTACTAAGGCGACACGGACACGGCGACTACGTTGTTTACGAGCTGTACGATTTTGTTGTTCTATCTTTTTTAATTTCCTTTTCAATACAGCGATTTGATGGCGTATACGTCTGCGGTCGGTTTCAATTTCTTTTTCTCCAGCACCTTTTAATCCGATGCCACCGCGCTCCCTAGAAAGGTGTGTCCACATCCGTGTAAGCCTCGGTAACATGTATTGCAAATGGGCTAATGCAACCTGTAACTTCGCTTGCGCTGTCTTCGCATGACGCTCAAAAATCGTCAATATCAAGTTCGTTCGCTCCATCACCCGAACCCCCCAACAACGCTCTAAATTCCTGATTTGAACAGGCGTCAAAGGTAAATCTACTAAAATCATATTGGCTTTATAACGTTCTAAAGCAGCTTTTACCTGTGCAATCCGTCCAGAACTCAAATACGTA
Organism: Bacteroidota bacterium; assembly: GCA_015490695.1. Classification (GTDB taxonomy): domain Bacteria; phylum Bacteroidota; class Bacteroidia; order SpSt-205; family S141-50; genus S141-50. Next base: position 1,375 of record WFXK01000175.1, read on the forward strand.
GCAGGAACTACAGGACGCTTCTTATAAATAAAATAAAAAGGTACTTCAATATTTGCCGTCTTTGCTAAATGCAACAGTTCTTGCAGGTGGTCTTGAACCATTTCAGGGGGCATTCCAGGAGATTGTAACAAAATCGCAATAGCCCTATCCATAGATTTTCTCCTTAGCCCAACGTAGTACTTGATTGACTTGTTCTTCTATAGTTAATGTAGTAGTATCCAATTCTATCGCATCGGGAGCTTTTTTTAAGGGACTATGGCTGCGAGTAGTGTCTCTTTGGTCCCGAAGCAACAACGCCTGTTTTACTTCTTCTAAGGAAGGCGCCTGCCCTTGTTTTTGTAGCTGTTTCCATCGGCGCCTTGCACGTTCCTCTAAAGAAGCCGTCATAAAAATCTTCAATTCAGCATCGGGTAATACCACCGTGCCAATGTCTCGTCCTTCCATCACCACCCCTTTTCCCGCTGCCATCTTCCGCTGCTGCTGTACTAAAAACGCACGCACCTCCCCAAATTGACTGATTTGACTTGTAATAGCACTTAGTTCTTCACTACGTAGTGCTGTATCTGCTATTTGTTCACCGTTAACAAACACAGTCGTTAATAAAGTTCGGGGATTCCATTGTAATGTTAATTGAAGGTTTTGAAGGGCTTTTTCCCGTTCTTTTGCGTCTTCATAAGGGATGTTTTGCGATAGAAAGAACCATGCAACTCCTCGGTACATAGCTCCTGTGTCTATGTAGGTATACTGCAGCCGTTTAGCCACTTCTTTCGCTGTAGTGCTTTTCCCACAGCCTGCATAGCCATCAATAGCAATGTTAATACGTTTCATGATAGAAGCTCTTTGCTAGTGATAAGCTTTGCTCCGGCTTTCTGCATTTCTTCTAATGCTTTTTCCCCATCGTTTGGGTGGACATTGACTGCTTTAATGGCATCTGTAACGACATAGACTTCAAATCCTTCTTTGAGGGCATCCAAGGTGGTTGCTTTAACGCAGTAGTCTGTAGCCAAGCCTGTGATGTAGAGAGTTGTGATACCTTCTTTACGGAGGTACTCGGCAAGGTTTTCGTTTGTTGCTTCAAAAGCGGAGTAGCCATCGTCTTTATTGGATGTACCTTTTAGGAAGACTTTAGTGATTTTCTCTGTATTTAATCCTTCTTTGAATTCGGCGCCCCAGGAGTTTTGTACGCAGTGCACGGGCCATTTTTCAAAGTGGACGCTTTGTGCGGGATGCCAATCCTTAGAAGCAAGTACATATTCAAAATGGGGCATGAGGGCATTGATGACGGGAACGACCTTATCGCCTTCGGGCACAGGTAACGCCCCTCCAGGACAAAAATCATTCTGGACGTCTACAATAAAAAGGGCTTTTTTTCCCATCGTTTATAGGGTTTTAGTTGTTATAAACGCCTGCCACTGCCGAGCAATCCCCTCAGAATACCACACAAAAGGCGAAGTGGAAACTTTTAATCGTTTTAACTCCGATGGTAAGGCGGCTAACTGCTCTAAAACATACTTTTGAACTTCCTTAGGCTCAGGGTCGTAAAGCACTTTACCTTTTTCCATCACTTTTTTCAAAAGAGGCTTCCATGAATGCTGTGCTATAGTTTCTCCTGATTGTAACTTTAGAATCTGCTCACGAGTAAAACCCGGTGAAGTGGGCTGCTCCTGTGCTAAAGTAACAAAATCCTGAAACAAACCGTTTCTATAAAGGTTTTTCTTTCCTGGGAACACGGCTTTTGCAATGTGGTCGCTATGTTTTGCTACGGCTTTGCCGTTTAGTTCTACTAATTTATAAATCCCATCTAAGGCAGGTTCATCGTAAGCAGTAACCAATCGTGTACCTACACCATAGCCATCAATAGGCGCTTGGGCTTTTTTGTAACGCTCTATAGCGTACTCATCTACTTGATTAGAAAAAAGGATCTTAACATAAGATAGTCCTACCTGGTCTAATTGTTCACGGACTTTTTTACTTAGTGCTATAGCATCGCCACTATCTAAGCGTACCCCTAAGAGGCGTTGTCCTTTTTGTTCTAAGTATTTAGCGACTTTTATGGCGTTAGGCAAGCCGCTATTGAGGGTATTGTAAGTATCTAATAGCAAAACGGCGTTGTTGGGGTAGCATTCGGCGAAGCGTAGGAAGGCTTGATATTCATCCCCCATGCTTTGTACCCAGCTATGAGCCATGGTGCCTGTGGCGGGGAGGTTGTAGCGTTGTGCTGCAGCGGTGTTGGAGGTGGCTTGGAAGCCTCCAATAAAAGCCGCATAAGCAGCTAACATCGCCCCTAAACCATGAGCACGACGCATACCAAAGTCTATTAAAAGCGTTTTTTCTCCTGCAACCATCCGCATCCGAAGCGCTTTGGTCGCAACTAAGGAAGAAAAATTCAAAAAGTTCAATACTAACGTCTCTAAAAGCTGTAAATCCATCAAAGCCCCTTCTAAACGCACAATAGGCGTGTAAGGAAAAACCAACGTCCCTTCCTCTACTGCATAGATGTCAATAGCAAACCTTCGCTTTTGTAATAAGGATAAAAAGTCTGAACGAAACCCTAAGGATTTCAAATAGTAAATGGCTTCTTCATCGTAACGGAAGTTTTGAATTTGTTCAAGGAGCTCTTTTAGTCCACAGAAGACGAGCCAGCCACCACCAAAAGGTAAACTTCTAAAAGTATATTCAAAAACTGCAGGGGTTTCATGTTTGTTATATAGAAAGTATCCTTGTGCCATGCGTAGCTCATACAGGTCTGTATATAAGCCGTTAACCATCTAAACTACCAAATACTTTTCTTAATAAGTCTGTAACGCGTTTAGCAGGGTCTTTGCGAATTAGTTTTTCTTCTTCGCCGATCTTTAGAAATAATCCGTAGAGGGCTTTGTGAGTAGTATAGTCGGCTAAGTTGGTATTAACATTTTTTCCTGTGACGGTATTATAAAGGGTGATAATGTCTTGCCATGTTTGTTGAGCACCTACTTGGGTTAATGCGGCTTCTATTTTAGGATAATAGGCTTGGTAAAGTTGGGAATAGGTTTTTTGTTTTAGATAAGCGGTTGCTGCGGTGTCGCTGCCGTGTAAAATCGCCATTCCGTCTTCAATAGTGATGTTTGTAATCGCATCAAAAAAGATAGGTTTGGCTTCTTTGGCAGCGTTTTCTGCCGCACGATTCATTTTTAATTCTAATTCATCAATGAGCAAGGGGCCGCCAGGTAATTGTTCTAAGGTGTTTTTTACTTCTATGGCTTCGGGTGGAAACACGATTTTAATAAGCGAGTCTTTATAGTAGGCGTCTAATCGGTTTAGCCGATTGGTAACGGTATCGGCACTAATGCGCAGTGCTTCTTTTAGTGCTGCAACCACTTCCTCTTCAGTTAGTTCGCCATCGTCTAAGGACTTATTCAGTAAGTCACAACCTACAGCTAAGACAAGCACTGCAATCAACCCCAACCTTTTCATTGGCTTTAACTTTTGTTTAGCAAAAATACATCTTCTTGATGAAATGTTCAAGGAATTAGAAAATAGGAAAATAAGGCGTAGGGGTCAATTATAGTAACCAAATTCCTAACTTTGCCAACATAACCCCAACAATGACCTCAAAACAACTAAAACAACTCATCATCCAAGCCCTACAAAAAGCCAACATTGGAATTGAAAACGAAGAAAACGACAAAACCTACAAAGGGTATGCTTCTATCTCTATCTCTGGTAAACGCGTAAAGAAGGTCCAGGTCTTTATTTACCTCCCTGAGCATCATGATGGTATAATTGCCGACGAAATCAACATGGAAGAACAAATGTATGCAGTTATGAAAGTCATTAAAGCAATTGTAAAAGATATACACCATAGGAAAAAGAAAACTATTGGTCTACATGCCTATCAAATGTTCAGCGGTCTAATGGTTTATCTTAACGGTAAAAATAGTAAAGAACACCTTGCAATAGGGCTTTCTGAAGAGCAATTCTCCATAAGCACCGAATTCTACCCTCCTAGCTACTACGATGAAGACTCCTTAGACTTTTACACGCATCTAGAGATATTTTTACGGACTATCATAGAACTGCCACCTGTGCTTTTACCTTCAGAAGAGAAAGAAACAGAGCATGAAGAAGAAGACAAAAAAGCTTTAGAAGCGTTATCCAAACGCATTCGCTTACCGGATGGACCTTCTCCAAAAGACACCAACCGCAGAGAAGAAGAATCAGAAGAGAAAGACGAACCAATAGAACAAAAAATAATACAAGCTTTCAATAAACTAAGTTGCCAAGTCTATTTACCTGAAACCATCCATGAAACTTTCGAAGACTTCGCAGGATACAACACTGTAAAAGAACATATTCGTTCCATTATCATTGCACGAATAAAAAAAGAAACGTGGTTACAGAAAATCCAACAACAAACGCGTAAAAACCCTAAGTTACCTAAAACACCTTATAGTATTTTATTTGAAGGACCGCCAGGTGTTGGTAAAACCCTAATGGCTAAAATCATAGCAAAAGAAGCCCAATTGATTATGGTATACCTCAGTGCCGACCAACTACTCTCTAAATGGGTCGGAGAAACGGAACAAAACATCAGAGAAATCTTTGAAGCCATCAAACATTTCCCGCAACAAAAGTTTTTATTGTTTTTTGACGAAATAGACACCATAGGAGGCAAACGAAGAAGCGATTCCCGCTCCTGGGAAAGAAGTCAACTACTAACCCTGCTACAATGGTTAGAAGGAATAGAAACTTCCCATAACTATGTATTTGTAGCAACAACCAACCGAAAAGAAGACTTAGACCCCGCTCTATTATCCCGATTTAAAGAAATCGTCTCTTTTGGACTGCCCACTCAACAAGATATTATACAACTATTAGACTACTACGCAAAACATTTGAGTAAAAAAGATAAAGTAACGTTAGCGCAACAATTAGTAGGTTTAACCCCAAGAGCGATTAAAAACCTCTGTGAAATCGTAGAACAACACCACATTTTGCAATTGAAAAAAGAAGATGAGCTTTATCCTCCACCGCTACGTCTTTATAAAGAAATCTTTAAGGAAAAAAGAGAGGACTTAGACCATTAAAAGTCCTTATTAAAATTCCTAACTTTGCCAACATGAAAGCCTTGCTATTGTTTTTCATTTTTTGTAGCGCGTATTGTCAGACTTTATTACGCATTTCAGGGAAGTATTATCCCTTAGATAATACGACAAAGACGACTGAAATACAGGGATGGCTATGGATGCAGCCTATGCCGGGGCGGAAAAACCACGTAGAAGGCTTTTTCATAGATAAACACATCCATTTCTTTTGGGGAACATGGTTCAAAGGACTTTACTATCCTATGAAGTTTGTTACTATGAATCCTTTTTCTCAACACATTGACCGCATAGGGAGCCGAGACTACAATAGCAGCAACTACCACTACGTAGGCTATCGTTCCATAAGTGACGACCTTACCCTTTGTTATCAATGGCAAGGCGAAACGATAACGACGCAATCTCGTTGGGCCGGTAGATTCCGAAAAGAAAACAATGAAATCATTCTTTTGCCCATTAATGAAAAACAACTTTATGCCCGTATCCTGCACGATACAGCAACCTGTAAAACAGGTGTGATTTACTTGCTATTAACCCAACAAAATCAAAACACCTTTAAGGGCAAAGGGTTTGAATTAAGAGAAGATGTTAAAGGGGACGAAGACCGCCTCGCTCCCCTCCCTCAAGAATTTACCTTCATCTTCCAATCGTATGAAAATATAGAAGTTCAAAGTAGCCATCCTTTCTGCAATATTGTGGGGAACTACAAAAGAGAAAAATACTTTTAGTGCTTAATGAAAAAAGACCTTTTAATCATTAAATTAGGAGCAGCGGGTGACGTTGTGCGCACCAGCGTCGTGCTACATTTATTTAAATTTAAAAAAGTAGACTGGCTCACGCTTCCTCCTCATCAGCAACTTCTTCCCCAACAATACCCCTATTTATCTTTTGTCACTCCAGAACAAGCACTTAAAAACCATTATCGTTTAGTTTTGTCCTTAGATGAAGAGGAAACCATTATGGAGCTCTTACCACAATTAGCTAAAGACCAACTCATTGGGGTTTTCAAAGAAAACGGGCGTTACTACTATACCGAAGAACTTGCTCCTTGGTTTGATATGAGTTTAGTCTCTCGTTATGGACGTCAGCGGGCAGATGAACTAAAATGGAAAAATCGTCGTAGTTATCAATCTTTTTTATTTGAAGCCTTAGGATACAAGTTTCAAAAAGAACCTTATTTAATTAATGAACAAGTACGATGGAAGCCTATACCCAAACGCATTGGCATAGAGACCCGTGCAGGAGAGCGTTGGCCTACAAAACGATGGAATCAGTTCCCCCAATTGATTCAATACCTTCAACAACAAGGATTTGAACCTTTTGTCTTTCAACAACGCCCTACCCTATTGCAATACCTGCAAGACATCGCCTCCTGCGAATTCCTCATCACAGGCGATTCACTATGCATGCACATCGGATTAGCGTTAAAAATTCCTATGTTAACCTTCTTCACATGCACAAGCCCATGGGAAATTGAAGACTACGGCGTTATGAAAAAGATTGTCTCACCCCTCTTAGAAAAAGCCTTCTATAAAACGACTTACATGAAAGAAGTCTTAGACGCTATTCCTTTATCGCATGTTATTGAACAATTTCACGAACATTATAAAAAATTCTATCCTGAGTCATGAAATTTTATTACATTTTACTTTTTTTCATTGTCTTTATAAGTTGCACTAAAGGACCTTATCCCATTGAATATGGTAGAAACAAATGCCATTTTTGTCAACAAGTTATCAAAGATGCTCGTTATACTGCTGAAGTGCTTCACCAAAGTGGGCGTTATTATGTTTACAACACTATAGAATGTATGTTAAAGGAAGCGATACAAAATCGTTGGATAGATTCGCTTTCTTCTTATGCGCTTTTTGTAAAAGATTTTTTACAGCCTCACGAAGGGCATTTTATAGAAATCCGAAGAGCGGTTTTGGTGTACAATCCCCATTATACAAACGCCGTACAAGGACATTTACTTGCGCTAAGTCATGAGGAGCAAATAGCCCGTTTGCAAGGAGAAAGCATAAAGCTTTCTTTTAAAGCAGTTTTAGATAGTTTAGCGCAATGGCATTTTTTGAAATATTAAAGGAGGACAAACATACTGCAGCACGAGCAGGGATTTTACATACCGCCCATGGTGATGTTCCTACACCGATTTTCATGCCTGTTGCTACCAGAGCTGCCTTAAAAGCTGTCCCCCATCACGAATTGGATAAAAAAGTTCAAGTCCCTATACTACTAAGTAACACTTACCATTTGTATCTACGCCCCGGTACTAAAATCTTAAAAGAAGCAGGAGGATTACATCGGTTTATGGCATGGGAAAAAGCACTGTTAACCGATAGCGGTGGCTTCCAAGTCTATAGTCTGCAAGCTCTTACAAGCATTAACAATGAAGGCATCACTTTCCGTTCTCACATAGATGGCTCACCTCACCTTTTTACCCCAGAAAAAGTAGTAGAAATCCAACGCATTATCGGTTCAGACATCATGATGGTTTTAGACGAATGTGTTGGCTATCCTTGCTCTTATTCCCAAGCCAAACAAGCCTTAGAACGAACCCATTTATGGGCACAGCGTTCTAAAAAACATTTTCTCCAAACCCAACCCCTCTATGGATTTGAACAATATCAGTTTGGTATTGTGCAAGGAAGCATTTATAAAGATTTACGTAAAGCCTCTGTTGAGTTCTTAACTTCCTTAGATTTTGATGGTTATGCCATTGGCGGTTTAGCCGTTGGCGAAAGTGAAGAGCAATTGTATGAAATCACCGGTTTTACAGCGGACTTGCTTCCTAAGGATAAACCCCGTTATTTAATGGGCGTAGGAACTCCTTATAACATTCTCCGCTGCATTGCCTTGGGTATAGATATGTTTGATTGTGTGATGCCTACAAGAAATGCACGTCATGGCGGGTGGTTCTTCAGCGACGGCATACGAAACCTAAGCAATGCAAAATATGCCCACGACTTCTCCCCCATAGACCCCAACAGCGAACTGGAAGAAGATAAAAGGTTTTCTAAAGCCTACATCCGCCACCTTTATAAAACAGGTGAATTGTTAGTCTACTATTTAGCCTCCCTCCATAATTTATGGTTTTATTTGCATTTAACGAAACAGGCGCATTATCATATTCTCCAAGGTACTTTTTACGAGTGGTATCAAGAGATGCTTCCTAAGGTTGGGAGGAAGCAATGAAAAAGCGGGGTATTACTTATTCGTTATTCCAAGACAATATAGCGCCTAAACAACACAGAAGAACGAACCGCCATATAATGCGCATCCAAAGGATAAAACCTTAAAAGCGAAGGTAATGTAATAGGTGTCGGAATCGTTAACAACATTAGTGCTTGATGCCCAAGACGTTTGCCTACAACGTAGTTTGAAGTAACCGCTTTAATCGTTTCCCACGGAATAGAAAAGTATTGGGAAAGGGAATCAACAAATAACAGATACCACTGTCCTTTTCGTTTTACTGCATAGAAATCCTTAGAAAGGGGTTTTATTGCTTCAAAGCGCATACCTTTAATGGCTTTGGCACGCTTTCCCTCTATTTCATACAATTGAACTTCCCCTTTGTGAGCCCACAAATAAGCCTTCTGCCAATAAAAGATAGAATCATAGCGCGGCGGCAATAAAACCTTTCCATTCTTAAGTGCCCACCCCCATTGACGACTATAAACCCTGCCTTCAGGGTCTATATAACCTGCTTTAATAAAAGGATAACCCACAGGCGTTAACCCCCCAGAAGGTTCATAAACAGTTCTTACTGCTTCTTTGCCTGAAGTATCTATGAAAACCCAACGATAACCCTTTGTGTTTTTTCGCCTCAATAGCGTTTTTTCTATTTGGACATGAAAAATGCCTTTATAATGCGCATCATGTATGTTGATACCCCATAAAGAAGGCGATAAAACAATCTTGCCATTAACATCTATAATTCCATAGCGTTGTTGTTGTTGAAAATAAGCAAAACCATTATAGAAAGAATAGGTCCGTTCATAGAATTGAGAGGTAAGCAACTGACCCTGGTTAGTTAACCAATTCCAGCCTTGTGAAGTACGAATTACTGCTCGTCCCTCCGAAAATTCATGGATTGCTAAGATGTTCCAGTGATTTTCCCAACGATGCTCAGGATAAAAATACAATTGCCAACGATGCCCTAACCAAAAAGCAATATATCCTTCACCAAGATATTTTACTTTCCCTACACGACAAATCACTTTTTTCTTAGAACGCACTTTTAAATTCCATATATACCAACAAGAGCGTTCTAATACTAAATAATAAGGAAATTCTAAAGCGATAACACTATCTAAGGTATAAGCGGTCTGAGGACGTAAATCCAAATCACATATAGCATAGCCATCATTTTTTTCCATAAGTATCCATTTCCCTGTAGCTTCTTTGAAAATATATTGTTCTCCACGATGAGTACTTTGGTATCGCTGTAAGCCCGTGTTTATATCATACAAACGCATGCCTTGTTCATCATAGCACAATAAAAAATTATTTTGCTGCAGTTCCCAAAAATCACAGCTGTCTATGATAGTTTCTTTTCGTAGGTCTTCAATGTAAAATCGTTGTGGTCCCTTTGTAACGGCTAAGGTTGCATAGATGGCAATAGGTTTATGATTAAGGCGGTAATGAAACAGCTGCGGACCTTTAATAAGAAGGAATTTTCCTTGGTGCGGTACAGCAATAAAAGTGTCTGATAATTGCTCTATCCATTGATTGGGGAAGGTTTTTACAAGGTTCAGTGCACTATCTAATAGCACATAAACAAAAGAAGTTTGGGTAGAAATCCGCCATTCTTTTAGCTGTTCTTTTTGTAAATAGGTATAGGGTTGTTTGAGTTGAACCATTATAAAGCGGCTCCATGCGAATACTTGGTCAAAGATAGCGGGGAAGGGTTCTCCGTAAAGGGGATGTAAAATACTCCATTTTTGCCCCCTTTGGATTTTCCACCATTGATAATTTAAATAAGCGATGTTTTTATAACGGGGTAGTTGAATACGGTTTCCAAGCGTATCTATAAGTCCCCATTGTCCACCGCGGAAACGTCCTTGTATACGTTGCCCACCGACATTATAAGGGGCATAACCATTGGAAAAGACACCAATAGAGTCGTAAATAAAAGAGCATAACAGCCGTCCTTGTCTGCTATCTGCTAAAGCCCACTTCCCCCGAGCATACAAGGCAATTAAGCCCTCTTTAACAATCCGCCAATAACGAACCGCAATAGGTAATAAAGGCTTCCCTTCGAGGTCTACAACCTGCCATGTACCATACGAAGGCACATACCGCAACAGCGTATCCCGATATAAATCAGCATCTTCACTTAAAAGGAGTAATCGTTGAACTACTGCAACCGATTTAAAAATTTTTTCATTTAACAAGGGGAGGGCAACTTTATATCCCTGTGAACTTGCAACAATAGAAACAGTAGCATCTAAAGAAGTAGGTGTATAAATTTCTCCTTTGGGAGAAAGGAAAAATTGTTGTTTCTTTTTAAAAAACATCCAAAGTTGCCGATAATAGATAGGGACTACTGAATCTGCTCCAACGGCAATACGTTTTCCTTGTTTTGTAACAAAATGCCAACCTTCTTCATCCTCAACAGCAAAAAAATGCATAAATGTTGGATGAATTCGCTTATAAAGAGCTGGGGTAATAATTTGAAAAGGCTCTACACGTAAAATACCTAAACGTCTTTGCTGTTGAAAGAGATAATAGGGATGACTTAAATAATGAAGCATTTCAAATTGAGGTGAGATTAAGGTGTCCTTGTTTTTTAACAATCCCCATCGTCCTTGATATTGAAAAGGCACGTATTGGGCAAGGGTCCATCCACAAAATGTGAAAAATAAAATTTTCCGCATAAAAGGAATTTGCTAATTTAGGCGGTTGAATTTAGTAAGAGATTATGATAGTGCGTTATTGTGTTGTAATGTTGTTATGTGGAATCACCTATGCGCAAGTTGTTCAGTGGGCAAGTGAAGTAATAGACTTTTCTTCTCAAATGGATATTAAACAATTTTCCGCTAAACAAGCCTTAGGAGAACCCAATTCTTTACCCCAACAAGACGGATTAAGTCCATGTGCTTGGCTACCCAGTAGCAAAGATAGCGAAGAAGAATACTTGTGGGTAGGGTTCAAAAAACCGATGCGTATTCGTCAAATCGCTATCGCAGAAAATTGTAATCCTTCTGCCGTGTATTTAGTAGAAGTTTTTGATACAGAAAACAAAAAACATGTGGTGTATAGAGCAATTCCTGAAAAATTACCTGTCAAAGGGAGAATGCTCAATATCTTTCTGCCTTCTTTAACCCCTTATAAAGTCAAATCGGTGCGGGTTTGGCTGGATTGTAAAGCTGTTAAAGGATGGAACCAAATAGATGCTATAGGTATCAGCCCTTCTACCGACACCATAAAAGCACAAATTAATTTTATCCCCGGCTTAGGCCTTGTCTTTGCAGAACCCTTAGAAGCCATTAACTCTCCTTATGATGAATTAGGACCTGTGATTTCCTTTGATGGAGAAGTACTCTACTTTACTCGGAATAATCATCCAGAAAACATGGGTCCGAAGAAAAAACAAGATATTTGGTATGCAAAGCGCAAACCCGATGGTAGTTTTGAACCTCCTAAGAACCTAGGTCCTCCGATTAACAACGAAGGACATAACTACATTTGCAGCATTACTCCCGATGGCAACACCATGCTTTTAGCAAACATTTATTTACCCAATGGTGAAATGAAAAAAGGAGTCTCCTTAAGTCATAGAACCGAAAAAGGATGGAGCTTTCCTAAACCCCTTAAGATAAAAAACTTTTACAATAAACACAAGTTTGGAGAGTATTTTCTTTCTGCTTCAGGAAGAATTTTACTACTATGCATTGAAAGAGATGATTCTTATGGAAGTAAGGACATTTATGTATCGTTTTTACAAGAGAATGGTACTTGGAGCGAGCCGAAGAATTTGGGTCCTATAGTAAACACTGCACACAAGGAAATATCGCCGTTTTTAGCGGCTGATGAGCGCACATTGTATTATTCTACTGCTGGGTTAAGTGGTTTTGGTCGCAGCGATATGTTCATGACTCGCCGCTTAGACGACACATGGACCAACTGGACCAAACCTATTAACTTAGGTCCTATGATAAACAGCAAAGGCTGGGACGCCTATTATAGCATTCCCGCCTCAGGAGAATATGCTTATTTTGTTACCCAAACCGAACACAATAGAAGTGACATCTTCCGAATTAAACTCCCTCCAGAATTGCGTCCCCAGCCTGTTTGCATCGTAGAAGGCATAGTAAAAGACTCCGTTTCGCAAAAACCCCTCTCTGTTAAAGTCTACTATGAGTCACTAACCCAAGGGAAACAACTGGGTTATGCTTACTCCAATCCAGAAGACGGACGTTATAAAATCATTCTCCCAGCGGGGGACCTCTATGGATTCCTTGCTGTTAAAGAAGGCTACGTTTCAGTAAGCCAATTCTTAGACTTACGTAATTTGAAAAAATTTAAAACCATTCATCAAGACCTATCGCTTATTCCCATAGAAAAAGCAAAGCGCGTTCGCCTCAATAATATCTTTTTTGAATCAGGAAAAGCAGAATTAAAGATGGAATCTACTGCTGAACTGCAACGCTTAGTTGCGCTATTGAAAAAGTATCCTAATTATCGGATTTTGTTAGAAGGGCATACCGATGACGTAGGCGACGAAGATTATAACATGGATTTATCTATTCGCCGCGCTAAAGCAGTAAGAGATTATTTAGTAAAACATGGTATAGACCCCAGTCGTATTACTTATAAGGGTTATGGAGAAACCCGTCCTTTAGTTCCGAACGATTCCGAAGCCCATAGAGCCATTAATCGCCGCGTAGAATACACTGTAATCATTGAAGAGGAATGAATGTAGAAACTTTTATCAAAAAGAATCGTTGGCAGAGTTTTTGGATTACTGTAGGGGTGTTTATAGTGCTCTTTTTATTATCGTGGTTTATTGTGGTGTTGCGTGGGACGATTCCACCTGAGGATGAGAATCCTTATATTACTGTTGGGCGTATTGATTTTGGGGATGCTATAGCAGGGAGCGGTACACAAAACACGTGGCAGCCCAGCGGTGTTGCCCAACCAACTCAAGAAACGGCTTCTGAAGCGGAAGACCTTATCACCAGCGAAACCCCTTCGGAAGTTTCTGCTGGTGACGCCTCAGAACAAGCTACCGAAGAAGAAACGATTGACCCCGAAGCACTCTTTGAACCAGGGGAAGAACAAGGCACTTCCCAAGGAGAAGAAGACCTCATTGGTAACCGGGGCAACCCCTTATCTCCCGTCTTAGACCCCAAAGGACTATTCCAATTCGGAGAAGGGGAATACGGATTACAAGGCAGAATCCCCCTTGCACTGCCTGAACCTTCCTATCAAGTAGATAAAGAAACTCGGGTGACCTATGAGTTCAGCATTGCTCCTGATGGACGCGTCATCCATGTGAAGCCGTTGACGCTAACGACCGCTCCCGAACTCATCCAAGCAGGTAAAGAAGCGATTTATCAATGGCGATTTAATGCCATCAAAGAAGACAAGATTCAAAAAGCCCGCGTAACGATTACTTTTAAACTACGATAAAACGATGAAAGCCCCATTAGCCCCCACACCACTAATGCGTCAGTATTACCAAATCAAACAAAAATACCCAGGCACTATTTTACTCTTTCGTGTGGGAGACTTTTATGAAACTTTTGGCGAGGATGCTATTAAAATGGCGAATGTGTTAGGGATTGCATTGACAAAACGTTCTAATGGTGCTGCCAGCGAAGTGGAATTAGCAGGCTTCCCTTACCATGCCCTCCATACTTATTTACCTAAATTAGTCAAAGCAGGGCTTAGAGTCGCCATCTGCGAACAACTGGAAGACCCTAAAAAAGCCAAAGGAAAAGTCGTCAAACGTGGGGTTACGGAAGTCATTACCCCAGGTGTCACTTTAGATGAAAAACTACTGCAAACCAATCAAAATAACTATTTGGCTGCTTTCTTGCCTTTGAAAAAACACCATGCCGCAGTCGCTTTCTTAGAACTATCTACAGCAGATTTCTTTGTCTATCAAGGAGAACAAACCATCATAGAAAAACTCCTTTATGGGCTTAAACCCGCCGAAGTGCTCGTACCTAAGAACTACTTCGCAACCTTCCAACAACACTACAAAAAAGACTTCTATATAACCCGACTGGATAACTGGCTCTTTGATTACGAATTCGCACTTCAAAATCTAAAAAGCCAATTCGGTGACAACGTAGAAAAAGTCTATCCTTTTTTAAAAGAAAAAAGTTTGGTCATCGTTGCAGGCGTTCTACTTCACTATCTTCATGCAAATGAATATAAAGATCTACCCCATTTACAACATCTTTACTATTTAGACGATGGTAACTACTTGACCTTAGACCGATTTACGATTCGGAATTTAGAACTTTTTTCTCCTATCCATCCTGAAGGGAAAGCCTTTATTGATGTTATAGATGCCACCATCACCCCCATGGGGGGGCGTTTACTAAGAAAGTACTTGCTCTTTCCCTTAAGAAAAAAAGAAGCCATAGAAGAACGTCAACAAAAAATTAAAAGTTTTGTAGAAAATCCTTCGCAGTTAGAGAAAGTACGAAAGCATTTAAAAGGGAGTGTGGATTTAGAGCGTTTAACAGCTCGCTTGGCAACACAAAAACTCCTCCCCTACGAAGCGAACCAACTAAAAGCTACTTTAGAGCGTATTGTTCCTATCTACGAAACCCTTAAAACTTTAGAATCCTATGAAGCATTTTTTGATGTAGAAACAGCCAAAAAGATTGTTGCACTCATTGCTTATTATTTAAAACCGGAAGCAAAATCCCAATTTGATGGAAGCATTATTAACGAGGGTATAGATAAGGCCTTAGATGAGTATCGCCGTTTAAGGGACCATGCTACAGAAGAATTAGAAAAAATTAAAGAGCGGGAAAAAGCTGCAACAGGCATTCCGTCTTTAAAAATTGGTTATAATAAGGTTTTCGGATACTATATAGAAGTTCCCAACACGCACCGCAAGAAAGTTCCCCAGCATTATGAGCGAAAACAGACTTTAACCCAAGCAGAACGATACATTACTCCAGAATTAAAAGCTTTTGAAGAGAAAATCTTAACAGCAGAGGAACGCATCAGCGAAATAGAACAGCAATTATATAAAGCCTTTTTAGAGCAATTACAGGGTTTTATTCAGGATTTACAGCGTTTTGCACAGCGCATAGCACAGTTAGATGTTTTTAGTGCTTTAGCAAAAATTGCGATAGAGCGTAATTATTGTTTACCAAAGATAACTTATGAGGAGCAATTGATTATCAAGCAGGGGCGCCATCCTGTTATAGAATGCTTTTTACCCCCTGAAAGTCCTTATGTCCCTAACGACCTTTATTTAGATAACAAAAAACAGCAAATTATTATTTTGACAGGTCCAAACATGGCAGGGAAATCGGCTTATTTGCGTCAAACAGCGCTGATTGTGATTTTAGCGCAAATGGGTAGTTATGTTCCTGCGTCTGCTGCAACCATCGGCATCATAGATAAACTTTTTACCCGAGTAGGGGCATCGGATAACTTAGCAGCGGGCGAAAGCACCTTCATGGTAGAGATGTTAGAAACCGCTACCATCTTAAGAAACGCAACCGACAAAAGCCTTATTTTATTAGATGAAATCGGTAGAGGAACCAGCACCTATGACGGCGTCGCTATCGCTTGGGCAATTGTAGAATATTTGCATAATACCCCAGGCAAGCAAGCAAAAACCATTTTTGCAACCCATTATCATGAATTAGCCGCCTTAGAAGAACAATGTAAACGCGTAAAAAATTACCATATCGCTGTTAAAGAAGAACAAGGAAAAGTGGTGTTTTTAAGAACTTTGAAGCGAGGGCACACAGAACATAGTTTTGGGATTCAGGTTGCTGCGATGGCAAACCTTCCTAAGGCGGTCATCCAACGTGCCCAACAACTATTAAAACGCTTAGAACGCCATACCCCTAACCTAACAACTGAACCTGTTATCCAATTACAACTTTTTGAAACAGAAGACCCTAAATGGCAAACTATAAAACAAAAACTTTTGTCTTTAGACCTTAATCGTTTAACGCCGATAGAAGCGCTACAACTTCTTTATGAATGGCAACAACAACTTAAATCGTAGCAAGCACATAGTAAACCGCTGTAGTGTAAAAGTTCCTTATCCACTTCAAACGTGAAAAAGGAAACGGAACCTTCCAAATGGGTAAGCCAAAACGGAAACGATAGGAAGGATTAAAAAAGAAACAAGTACGTTTTACGATTTTAAAGTTTGCTTGTTGGGCAATGCATTCAAAACGTTCTATAGAAATACCTGTGTCTTTGATTTCTAAAAGCATATTTTGAAGTGAAAGGGGGGTGTTACCCCATTCAAGGATTTTTTTATATAAGTTTTTAGGAAGTAGATGGAAATACGGAAGCCGACTTAAAAAAGGATGGGAAAGCAATTGTTGATGACCTCCAAAAGGCATTTGCCACGGCGGAAAACCTATCCATACATAACCTTGAACTAACTTTCTTAAATGTTTCAAAAATTTATCTTGTTGTGGAATGTGCTCTATAACATCTTTTAACAGCACTACATCAAAAGGTTCTTCAGGGGAATAATCATACACGTCCATAGTCAATAACTTCACCTTCCCTTTTTGAATCAATCCATCTAAGAAGTTTTTTGCTTGTTCTAAGGCTTGTTGGTCTATATCTAAGCCGACGACTTCTTTGGCTTGTGCTTCTATACAGGCTTGAAGGAGTCCTCCTCTTCCACAGCCGATTTCTAAAACCCGCTTCCCTTTTAAGGGGACAACTTGCTCAATGTAAGGAATAATATAAGTTTTCCCTAATTGATAGGCGTTCTGAAACAGGAAATCAGCGGTATAGTGTTGAGGGTTCACGCTGCGAATTTAGGATTCATGCGATTCCCATAAAATTTCTAAGTTGTGTTTTCCTTTAATTTTTTTGGTTAGCAAATAATCTTTGTTATAAGGGTTTGCAGGGGCAATGATAGGTACTACTTCTACAATTTCCAGTCCATAGCCGTCTAAACCTGCTCGTTTCTTAGGATTATTGGTCATTAAACGCATTTTTCGTACCCCTAAGTCTCTTAGGATTTGTGCACCGATTCCGTATTCCCGTTCATCCATTTGGAAACCTAATTGTAGATTAGCTTCGTAGGTGTCTAATCCTTCTTCTTGGAGTTTATAGGCTTTTAGTTTATTCAGGAGTCCGATGCCTCTACCTTCTTGGTTCATGTAAAGCAGTACGCCTTTTCCTTCTTGTTCTATACGTTGCAGGGCGATAGTAAGTTGGTTTCCGCAGTCACAACGCAGCGACCCTAACAAATCGCCTGTGAAGCAGGAGGAGTGCACCCGAACCAAAACAGGCTCATCGGGCTGCCATGAACCTTTGACCAATGCAAGATGGGTCTCTTTGGTGTGCTTATGTTGGTAAGCAATCAGTTTAAAATGACCATAGCGAGTAGGCATTTCAACACTGACCACAGGTTCTACTAATTTTTCATGGCGCAGGCGGTATTTAATCAAGTCTGCGATACTGATGATTTTCATGTTGAATTTTTTAGCGATTTGGAACAGTTGGGGTAAGCGAGCCATGGTACCATCATCGTTCATGATTTCTACGATGACACCTGCAGGGTATAGTCCTGCTAATCGGGCTAAGTCTACGGCGGCTTCGGTGTGTCCTGCCCTGCGCAATACCCCATCATCTACCGCCTGTAGCGGGAAAACATGCCCAGGACGAGCTAAATCCTCAGGTTTGGTCTCTGGGTCAATCAGCGCTTGGACTGTTCGGGCACGGTCTGCAGCAGAAATCCCAGAAGTGCGTTTGTTCCCTATGTAGTCTACTGAAACTGTGAAAGCGGTATTAAAGGGTGCGGTGTTGTCTCTTACCATCAATTCCAAACCCAGTTCTTCGCATCGTTTTCTTGTTAAGGGCACACAAATGAGTCCTCTACCTTCTTTTGCCATGAAGTTGATGGCTTCGGGGGTAACAAATTGTGCTGCCATCACAAAATCGCCTTCGTTTTCTCTGTCTTCATCATCCACAACAATCACCATTTTGCCGTTGCGGATGTCTTCTAAAGCCTCTTCTATGGTTGCAAATCGCCCTTCCATAGCCCCAATACAAATGCAACACAAATTTAACTAAATTTTATAGACAGAACGCAAGTGCATAAA
>WFXK01000176.1 GCA_015490695.1 Bacteroidota bacterium
AGCACACGTCTTGCCCATGGCACCCATAAAAACGCAGGATGGACCAATACTTCATGATAGCGATATTCATCCATGGTGGAAAATTGTAGGTTGCCATCCAGAAACAGTCGGATATCATCACGCCAACGTGTTACGACAATCCTTTGGTAAGGCGTTTGTTTAGCGTAGATAATGTCGTCTGTATACAATTCTTTTTCCATACGTTGGACACTCCATGGGGTTAAGAAGCCAAGGGCTGTCAAAAGTATAAAAGTTAACACAAGGGTTAAAATAATTTTATTATGAAAGGCTTTATTGATTTGGTTTTTGAACAGGTAGAGGCTGAGAGCAGCCACGGCAGCGTTGACCATAGCGGCGGCTACAGCGCTTTCATAGAGTCCTATTTGTGGTAGTAATACAAAAGGGAAGAGCCAAGAGGCGGCTAAAGCGCCCAAATAGTCCAATCCTAACACATTTGCAACCGCTTTAGTAAACGTTTGATATTTCTTAACTAATCGGATTAACAAAGGGATTTCGGCACCGACGCCTATTCCTAAAAGAAAAAGAGCACACCAAAAAAAGCTTTGAAAATACTCGGGTAAATAAACGAAGAAGGCAAAGCTAAGCAGAGGGACAAAGCCGCCTGTTAAAGCAACACTTAATTCTAAAAGGATGAAGATTGTGATGAGATGTTTCTTCAGGTATTGTGACACATAGGCACCGACGCCCATACCTGCTAAAAAAAAGCCGATGGTTAGAGAGAAAGCTGTTGTATAGCTACCGATGAGATAACCTGCTAAGGTTCCAGCAATTAGTTCGTAAAGAAGAGCGCTTAGGGCTAAGAAGAAAGTAATTATAAGGAGTACAAGGGTCATTTAGCGGAGTTCTGCGACAAAAATCGTTACATCATCTCGCAGAGGTCTTCCTTGGGTCCATTGTTCTACTTTCTTTTGCAGTAAGGCGATGATTTCTTTTGGTGTATGGTTATAGGCGTGGTCTTGAAGGATTCTTTTTACACGTCCGTAGCCTAACATTTGTCCTTTGGGGTTATCTACTTCAAACAAGCCGTCGGAGAAGCAGACGATTTTTGTTCCTTTAGGCAGTTGTAAGGTGCGCACTTCTCGCTCTGCAGGGAAATTCAGTCCTAAAGGAAGTCCTTTAATCTGCAGCGAGGTACAAAAACCAGGTTGAGGATAGCATATAATTAGCGGTGGGATACCACCGGGGTGTACGGTCAAAACGCCTGGGGTGATTTCTAACAGGTGGAAGCAGACGTATCCACCAGAAAAGCCGACCAATTCTACTTGTTTAGAAAGGGTTTCAATAACTTCTTGAGCATTTGCTCCGCAGCGCATGAGGTCTTGGAAGTGGCTTTTCACGATAGAAGTATAAATCGCTGCACGTAATCCTTCTCCGATCACATCAATAAGTAGTACGGTTACTTTTTTCTCATAAGGATGGACAAAATAGTCTACTAAATCGCCACCTACTTCAGCAGCTTGGGTTACAACAAATTCACAATGGAGGAAATCTAATCGCAATGGTGAAGGGGGTAATAAAGACTTTTGTAAACGGCTAACTTGCAAAAGCTGTTCGGAGCGTCTGCGGTGAATACGGCGAATATGAAGCGTTAAATTCGTGATTTGTTCATGAATGCGTAATAGTTTTTCTCCGCTAAAGACTTTAATAAGGTTGTATTTATAAGTATTCCATTGTTTATCTAGTGCCTCGTAAATCGTTGCTTTTTGTTGGAGTTGGTGCATATCTAAGCTTTTACTAAATCGGATATAACGTTGTAACCATTTTAATGCTTTTTCATCACGGCGAAAGATGAAGGAGTAATACCAATACATCATTTTAGAAATCAAGGTTTGGAAGGGCAGGCACTCAAACCAATAGCGAAAATAGCGACCGCGTTGTAAAAACCAAAAGAGTATTTTTTCTTTATAAGGATTGGCTTCTCTGTCTTCTACATCAAAGAAACGGTTAACCCAAGGGATAATAACGTGGAAAAAAGGTTTATTGTTAGGCAGGCTTGAAAGTGTATGATAAAATTGTTTCCAGTCTTGTAAGAAAAACCATAGTTCTAAATAAAGATTTAGCCACCATGAGTGATTATAAATCGGATGGACAAACTGAGGGTTTTTACAATAAGCAAGCACTTCTCTTGGCAACGCCCCTTCTTTTTTTGCTTGTAACAACAGGGAAAGCAATTGATAGCTACGGTTGATTCTAAAGTCATCTAAATCAGAAAGTTCTAAACATTGTGCTACCCATTTTAGTGCCTGAGATGCCTCTTCATAGGCTTGTTGCTTAAGATGAAGGTAGGCTAAAAAGAGATGAAGATAACAAAAAAGTATGATAAGACTGGGATGAGGGTCTTTTTGTTCCTCTTCAGTTTGTTTATCCACTTTAATTAACAAGCGTTTACTTATTTCTTCTTCTCCTAAGTGGTAATAAAAATTTGCTAAGGATAAACTAAGTAGTAACAAGTTTCTAACATCATGAAATCGGTTACAGAGGTCTAAGGCAATTCTAGCAAAATGGATAGATAGCACTTTATCTCTTAATGCGTAACGTTTATAAAAGAACAATGCGCCTTCATAAATCCATGATTCGTTACCATAGACTTCATGGTGGACTAAGATTTTATGGGCTAATTGTTCTTCGTGCTTAGGAGGTAGATTTTTTACCAAATCTTTTAAGGGAGGAGGCGCCTGACCTCTTTTTATAGAATTGTAAAATACTTCCAGTCGCTGTTGCAGTAATGAGGAAGTATTAGACAGCGTTGCCACCATTCTGAAGTCCCTTAAAAGATTACGTCTCACAAAAATAGCATTTTTTCTCTATTTTAGAAAGACCTTTTTTAATCCCTTTAAAATTCTCTTCCAAAACCGAAGTCTAATCTAAAGTCTGAGAGTTGACTATCTTCAATCAGCCATGAAGCAGTGATTTTAAGCCGTAATCCGCTGGTATCTATACACAATCCTGTTCCTGTGCTAATGATAAACGGATTTTTCAAACTTTGGACGCGGATAGTAAAGGGATAGTAGTAAATATTTCGTACTTCTACGGGGTTTCGTTGAGAAAAAGGATTGCCTGTTGTCCAAGCTGTACCAATATCGTGAAAGATGAACCAATAAAGTAATCTATCGTGTTTTTGAGGAATCCAATAAGTAAAGAGGTGATTTAAGAAGATTCTTAGTTCATTGCTCCATAAAAGGTATTTTGTTC
>WFXK01000177.1 GCA_015490695.1 Bacteroidota bacterium
CTTAGAAGAAAGAAATTGATTACCAATTTGGGCTATGCCCATAAAAGCGCTTAGCGCTTGTTTAAATTGAAAACGCTCTAAATAGCGACTACATGCCTTTACTTGCTCTTTTGCTGATTCAAACACTTCATAATATTTTTTGGTTTCATCCACCACGGGAACTTTTCCATCAAAGAAACGCAATAATAATTTAGAAACACGATAGATAAAGTTGCTATAAGTTGCTACTAATTCGGTATTGACTCGGTTTTGGAATTCTTTCCAAGAGAAGTCGCTGTCTTTGGTTTCGGGCATGATGGCGGTAAGCACGTAGCGTAAAGGGTCTTGTCCGTTAGGAAAGTCTTCTAAGTATTCATGGAGCCATACAGCCCAATTGCGAGAAGTAGAAAGTTTTTGTCCTTCTAAGTTTAAGAATTCATTAGCGGGAACTTGGTCTGCCCAACAATAATCGCCATGGGCTTTGAGCATTGCAGGGAAAATCAAACAATGGAATACAATGTTGTCTTTTCCAATAAAGTGCACGATGCGTGTAGTTGGGTCTTGCCAATAGCGTTTCCAGTCTTTGCCGTTTTGGCTTGCCCAGCGCTGCGTGGCTGAAATATAGCCTAAGGGAGCATCAAACCAAACATACAAAACTTTGTTCTCATATCCTTTCAAAGGTACTTGAACGCCCCAAGATAAATCTCTTGTAATGGCTCTTGGCTTTAGTCCTTGACGCAACCACGATAAACAATAACCATAGACATTGGGTTTCCAATCCCTTTCATGTTGTTGAATGTAGTTTTCTAAAAAAGTTTGGAATCGGTCTAAGGGGAAGTACCAATGTTTGGTTTTTCGCTTTTCTGGAATGGTATCTGTGATGGCTGAGCGAGGTTGAATTAAGTCTGAGGGGCTTAAAGAGCTACCACATTGCTCACACTGGTCCCCATACGCCCGTTCATAACCGCATATAGGACAAGTTCCGTAGATATAGCGGTCTGGAAGGAACATAGAAACTTTTGGGTCGTAGAATTGGATACTTTCTCGTTCTTCTAAGATACCTTTTTCATAAAGGTCTAAAAAGAAGCTTTGGGCAAAACGATGATGGTGGGGCGCTGAAGTGCGGTCAAAAATATCAAAAGTGATGCCTAAGCGTTCAAAGGTTTTTTGATTCAGCGGATGGTATTTATCTATGATGGCTTTTGGTGTTTGATTTTGTTTTAGGGCTTGCATGGTGATAGCTACCCCATGCTCATCAGAACCGCAGATAAAAACAACCTCGTGGCGTTTTAGTCGTAAGTAACGGACATAAAGGTCTGCAGGCAAATAACAACCTGCTAAATGCCCTATGTGTAAGGGCCCATTAGCATAAGGAAGTGCTGCTGTAACTAAAGTGCGCTTGAAGCTCATAGATGAATGCCTACGGTTGCTAAACGTTCCTGCAAAAATTGTGTAATTTGTTCAAAGAGCGAAGGAGTAAATTCAAAACGAACGTTTGCTGCTGCATACACCTCTGGAATCGGTTTTGTATAGCCTAAACGCAAAGCCGCCATATATGCCTCTACTGCTGCTTTCGGATTTTGTAAATAATTCATCCAAACTTGAACAGCACCAATCTGAGCAAATCCGTACTCTATATAATAAAAAGGTATCTCAAAGATGTGCAATTGCTTCTGCCAAAACATACCAAGATAATCTTCATAACCACTCCAATCTACGGTGTCGCCATAAAAATGTTTATAAAGTTTGATGAAGGCTTGATGGCGCTCTTCATGGGAATGGTTTGGATGGGTATAAAGCCAATATTGAAAAGCATCTATAACGCAAATCCAGCAAAGCGTGGAGATGATTCTATACAATTGTAATGCATAAGCTCGTTGTAAATCTTCTTTATTTTGATAAAACAAATTCCATTGTTCCATAGAAAGCAGTTCCATTGCCATAGAAGCCAATTCAGCGATTTCAGAGGGGACGTCTCTATGGATGTTTAGGGGATAATCCCGAACTAAATAAGAATGAACGGCATGTCCTCCTTCATGCATCATAGTAACCATATCCCGATGTGAACCTACTGCATTCATGAAAATAAAAGAAAGTCCTGTTTCATAAAGCGTATAGTTATACCCTCCTGGGGCTTTACCGACACGGCTATCTAAATCCAATAAACCATTTTGGTCTAATAACTGAATCACTTCTCCCATGAGGGGATGAAGATTAGAAAAAACAGAAATAGTTTTTTGTATGAGCTCTTTTGTTGAAGAAAAGGGACGCAAACGCTCTTTCCCGAAAATATCCACTCGTAAATCCCAGGGTTTTAATGCATCTAAGTTTAATTGTTTAGCGATAAAAGTTTGAAAGCGATTTAATAATGGTGTGATATAGGTATGGACGGCTTCTCGGAAGGTGTTTACAGTTTCTTGGGTGTAGTCAAAGCGTCCTAATTCTTTGAATCGGTACACGGCATAGTTTTCAAATCCTGCGTTTTGTGCGATTTGGTGGCGTAGCGCAATCATTTCATCCATAAGTTGGTCTAAGCGTTCTTTATCTTGGCTACGCCTGCGCATGATAAGCTCCCAATAATGTTTTCTTTCTTTTCTATCTCGGCTTTCAAGGAACAAATTTGCCTGTTGCATGGTTAAAGTACCATTGCCGTTTTCTATGGTCATTGCCCCTTGTATGGCATTGTATTGTTGTGCTTTTAACTCTAATTGGCTTTTAAGTTTAATGTTTTCTTCTCTAAAGAGCTCTATTTCGTTTTTTGCCCAGCGGTTTAAGATTTCTATTCCTTGAACTTTTAGTTCTTTTCTATAGGGATTTTGGTAGTATTTTTCTATGAGTTTATGGGCGTATTGTTCGTATTTAGGGTAGATGATTTCTACGAATTCTTGGTATGCTTTGACGGCTTGGGCATCTTGGGTGTTGCAAGTCATGCGGATAAAGCGCCACGCTGCTTCCTCCCTTAAAGCACTATCTAATTCATTTGCGTCTAATAGCCATTGATAAAGGCTCTCTGGGCTGTCTATGGTCGCTTCTAAAAGCTTTTTAAGATAGGGAGCGATGCTCTTCCAACGAGTAATTTTCAAATCTTGAGGCAAAAAGCGCCTTTCCTTTGTCGTTGCTGAGCGTATCTCCATAGCGCAAGCAAACTTAATAAAAACCCCTATTTCCCGCTTCTCATAAGTTCTTCTATCTCTTCTATCAAAATCGGAGCATCTTTTAATAAGTTCTCATTTCCCTTTTCGGTAATCAAAATATCGTTTTCCAAACGAATCCCTATTCCTTCTTCCCGAATATAAAGTCCTGGTTCGCATGTAAAGACCATTCCAGGTTG
Organism: Bacteroidota bacterium; assembly: GCA_015490695.1. Taxonomy (GTDB): domain Bacteria; phylum Bacteroidota; class Bacteroidia; order SpSt-205; family S141-50; genus S141-50. Next base: position 3,311 of record WFXK01000177.1, read on the forward strand.
AAAAGTGATGGTTTGTTCCACTTCAGGTCCGTAAACGTCATGGGTGTCTAATCCCAACAAATGGGAAACCCCATGCATGAAATATTTGCTCAATGCCTTAAAAGATTTATCCTCTTTTACTTCTTCTTTTTTTAATAGTCCAATTTTCAAAAGTTCTTCTTGTAAAAAGGTACGCACTTGATGATGGTAGGTATTGAGGTCATTTCCTGGTTTTAGTAATGAAGTAGCATAGTTCAAAGTCCGAAGTACGATTTGATAAAGTTGTTTTTGTCGTGGGGTGAAGGTGCCGTTGATGGGGATGGTACGGGTTAAATCGGCGCTGTAATGGCCATATTCGGCACCAATATCTAAAAGCAGCAAAGCGCCATCAGGGCATTGATGGTCGTTTTGCATGTAATGAAGGATGCAAGCATTCTTCCCACTGGCAACAATCGGCGGATAAGCAGGTTTCGTAGCCCCTCTTTTTAAAAAATGACGCCAAACTTCCGCTTCAATCTCGTATTCCCATATGCCAGGACGTACAATCTGTAACAATTCCTTAAAAGTTTCCGCGGTGATTTGACAAGCTTTACGCAGTTGTTCTATTTCTTCAGGCTCTTTAATAGCACGGATTTTATACAACAGCGGTGCTAAACGCCGAACTTCATGGGCAGGGAAACGCTCTTTTAAGAAACGATGATAAAATTGTAAAGCGGGAGTCCATGAAAAATAAGTATTTCTTGGATGTTCATTAAAGTCTAAATAAAAACGCTCTATGTAAAGTGCATGTTTTAACAAAAAGGATTCAAATTCGTGTAAATAAAAAATTTGTGAAATTCCACTTTGTTGTTGAGCGGTTTCGGGGGTTAAGGTTTCACCTTCCCAGATACGTTTGTGTTCGTCAGTGTAAGGAATAAATAAGTAAGAAGCGGTGTTTTTAGCAGATTGTTTCCATAGGACTAAGATGCAGTGGGGTTCATCTATGCCTGTGAGGTAGTAGAAGTTGCTATCTTGTTCAAAGGGAAGTGCCGCATCGGCGTTTGCTGGATAAGGTACAGCAGCAAAAACAATCGCCACAGAATGCGCAGGCAATAACCGAAATAACTTCTCCCTGTTTTTCTTAAATAACCGTGCAGAGGGCTTCCGATAACGTGCCATGCAGCGAATTTATATTATCTTTGCAAAAAAATCTTTCTCCATGCGCTTTGCAAAAATCCGTAAACGCGATATTCAATTTTGGCAAGACCTCTTAGGCGATGCTTATGTGTTAACCGATGAAGAAGCTATAGAACCCTATAGCCACGATTATACAGAAGATTTAAAATTTTATCCTGAAGTTGTTCTTTGTCCTGGGAGTGTAGAAGAAATCATGGAGATTATGCGTTATTGTTCTCGTTACCATATTCCCGTTACGCCTGCTGGGGGCAGGACGGGGTTAAGTGGCGGCATGTTACCCGTTTATGGTGGTGTCTTGCTCTCAACCCATCGCCTCAATCGTATTTTATGGGTAGATACAGAAAACATGCAGATGGAAGTAGAGTGCGGGGTCATCACACAAACGATTAAAGAAGAAGCAGAAAAGCATGGTTTATATTATCCCCCTGACCCTTCCAGCATGGGCAGTTGTACTATCGGAGGCAATATCGCAGAAAACGCAGGAGGTGCACGAGCCGTCAAATATGGCACTACTAAAGACTACATCTTGGACTTAGAAGTGGTTCTTCCAACAGGAGAACGCATAAGAACCGCCAACGCAAGAACTTTTAAAAACGTTACAGGCTACAACCTAACCCAATTATTCATCGGCAGTGAAGGAACCTTAGGAGTGGTTACCAAAGCCGTTTTACGTTTAATAGCACCCCCACAAGAGCGCATTTTAATTAGTATCCCTTTTAAACATTTACAAGATGCGGCTAAAGCGGTCAGTGCTATCCTTCGCCACTCTTATATTCGTCCTTCAGCACTGGAATTCATGGAAAAAGATGCGATTCTATTCGCTCAAGAGTACTTAGGAGAAGCGATAGAAATCTGTGATCCTAAGACCACAGAAGCGCTTTTGTGGGTAGAATTAGAAGAAGATGAGAATGAACGCAGCGAAGATGCATGGATAAGACAAACAGATGAACTATGGTACTTAATTGAAAGAATGGAATTTGAGAAGAGCGGTGATTTATTCTATGCGTATGATAAACCTATGCAAGAGCGTCTTTGGCGCATACGACGCATTATTGGAGAAGCGGTCAAACAGCGTTCTGCTTATAAAGAAGAGGATATTGTCGTACCTCCTTCTGCCCTACCTGAAATTTTACAATTTATAAAAGAATTAGGGAAAGCCCATGGCTTTCGCTCTGTGTGTTATGGACACGCAGGAGATGGCAATATTCACGTTAACATCTTAAAAGAAAACTTAAGTGAGCAATTTTGGAAACATAAACTTCCTGAGATTATCCAACAAATTTTTTATAAAGTTAAGGAGTTAGGCGGGACACTATCGGGCGAGCATGGTATTGGCTATGTGCAAAAGGATTACATGCGCATCTTTTTTAATCCTACTACTTTACTACTTATGAAGAGCATCAAACAGGTTTTTGACCCTCATGGGATTATGAATCCGGGCAAGGTGTTTCCATGAAACAAGGCTGTTTTCTCGTATGGATAGAAAATGGCTTCTTTTTTGGGGGGTGATCGTTATTAAGATAATAGACCTTGTATGGCGCGGTTTTCCCCATTTCCAAAAAACAGGACAATGGTATTTTGAGGGAATGGCAGACAC
>WFXK01000178.1 GCA_015490695.1 Bacteroidota bacterium
AGCTTGGACAGACCCTCTACAAATCTGCGTTCAACCCCCTAAAGGAGTGGCAACGGACGCGTTAAAAGAAACCCTACAAACTTTATTCCAACAAGAACCCATTACTAAAGTGGTCATTGGCTATCCCTCTTCTTCCCAAGACAAAGCGTTATTAAAAAAAATTCATGAAATTCGTCGTTGGATTACCCTTCATTTTCCATGGATTTGTGTTGACTTTCAAGAAGAGTGGGGGAGTTCCAAAGAAGCTTTACAAAAAATGATTCAAGCAGGAAAATCAAAAAAGTTTCGTCAAAATAAAATCCATAAAGACATTTTAAGTGCCGTTTTAATTTTGCAACGCTACTTAAAGCACGTATGATACGTCCTATTGTTTTGTACGGTTCGGAGATTTTGCGAACAAAATGCACACCGGTATCCTTAGAAGACCCTAAACTCTCTGAGTTTATTCAAGATTTATGGGATACCATGTACAATGCTAATGGTATTGGTTTGGCTGCGCCTCAAATTGGTTATACTTTACAAATTTTTGTTGCTGATGGGACTTCCTTAGCAGAAAAGTATCCCGAAGTAGCAAATTTCAAAGAGACTTTCATCAATCCTGTTTTATTGGAGGCGTATGGAGACCTTTGGACATATGAGGAAGGGTGTTTAAGTATTCCAGATGTGCATGCGGAGATACAGCGTCCTTACAAAGTTACGATAAAGTACTACGATGCGCAGCGGCAACTACAGCAAAAAACTTTCCATGGACTTGCAGCAAGAATTATTTTACACGAATACGACCATTTACAAGGGAAACTTTTTATTGATTATTTAAGTCCTTTAAGGCGGCGGTTATTAAAGAAACGACTTCAGCAAGTTAAGCAAGGGAAAATAGAAACTGTCTATCCTGTAGTGACCGCAGAAAAAGCAAGGTTATTTACAAAACTTTAACTTTCTTTGTAGCGATGGGGTATCATATTGCTATTGCAGGGAACATCGCAGTCGGTAAAACAACCCTGACCCAATTACTTTCAAAAGAGATGGGCTGTGTTGCCATTTTAGACCCCGACCCGCCTAAGAACCCTTATGTAGAGGATTTTTATCGCGACATGGAACGATGGGCGTTCCATATGCAAATCCATCTACTTTTAGACCGAATGGCACTGACCCTGCAAGCCCAAAATAAAAAACAAGAAACTTCAGTTATCCAAGATAGAACCCTTTACGAAGACGCCGAAGTGTTCGCCTTAAACTTAAAACAAATGGGACTTATCTCAGAAAGAGATTATCAAACCTATCAAAGCCTTTATCGTTTGATTGCAGACATTATTCAACCTCCTGATTTGTTAATTTATCTCCGAGGAGACATTTCCGTATTAACCCGTAACATCACCGCCCGAAACCGCTCTTATGAAGAAAATATCAATATCCGTTATTTGAAACGGCTCAACGAACTGTACGACCATTGGTTTGAAAATTATAATAAAGGGAGAAAATTGAAGATTACTGTAGACCAATTAGACTTTGTTAATAACCCAGAAGATTTGGGACAGGTCATAGAACGCATTCAAAGTGAGCTTTTTGGCTTGTTTTAGGTGTGGAGCGCTATAAATTCTTTTTGTAGGTTTGTCGTGGAATTAACGGAAGCATTTATGATGCGGTGGGTAGTTATAATAGGTTTTGTTTTTAGTAATGTGTGGGCACAAGTTACTTACACGTGGACAGGAAGTGTAGATAATTCATGGCATAAGCCTTGTAATTGGAGTCCTAATGGTGTTCCGACGTGTCTTGACAATGTTATTATTCCTGGGGGGACGCCGAATAACCCTGTTATTACTGGGGTTGCAGGGTGCGCCACTATTACCATACAAAGCACTAATGGAGCTCAATTGACCATTTATGTAGACTCAGGAGGTATTTTACAAGTAGGGAATTGTCCATTACCTATAACAACAAAAAACTGTCCAAATACGGGTATATGCAAGCAAATAACAGCATCTGGGACGTCAATAAGGAGGATAGGGAGCATTGTTTTGGACACTGCTCAGAACATCATTATGGGAGGTTTTAGCTCTCCTTCTAACGATAATTCCTATATTGCCAAGCTACAAAGTGATTTCACTTTCTTGTGGGGAAAAGAAGTAGATTATAATTTTGTAAATGAACGTGTAATAAAGGTTGTTGTTAGCGATTCCGCTTATTATCTACTTAGTAGGACGTGGGGTACCATTGCTCCTATGATAACAAAAGTGGATTGGAATGGTACAGTATTGTGGAGTGCCGTTTACCAATCGCCTGACGATATCACACCTGAAAGTATGGTGGGGTATAATAATAAGCTCTACATTGTCGCATCAATGTCAGGGACGTTAACATCTTGTATTGTTTTTGTTATTGATGCTGCTGATGGTACTGTACTATGGAGTAAACGAGTATCCAATAATAACTATGATTTAGAACCAAGAGATATTACCCTTACTCCGCAAAAAAAATTACTTATTGTAGGCCGTTCAGAAAATCAAAGTGGAACACCCATCGATCCGGCTACATGGCTATTTGAAATGGATACATCAGGAGCCTTTTCATCTTCTAAAGAAATCCAGTTGCAAGCGGCTTCTGTTTTGGAGACAGCTTTAAAAGTTTTTGCGTATGGAAACTATTATTTACTTTTAGGCTCTACCAATGAAGGTTCTGGTGTCTTAAATAATCCTTTCATTGTAAAAATGGTTGCGTCAAGTGCTGCTGTGGTGTGGGCAAAATACTTAGATAGGGGCGGCACAGGTGGAAACGTGTTAGATGCTTATATTGCTTATGATAGCTCCTTTGTGATTATCGCAGGATCCGATCGCATTTTTAAGGTAGATTCCACTGGAAATCTTGTATGGAATAAACAATTTAACAGCAATTTTTCAGCCTATGCCTTGGCAGAAATGAGTAATGGTGATATTATCGTCGGAGGACAGGATAATAATTTGCCTTCTGTAGCAACCTTTACTTTATTAAACAGCGATGGTACCAGTACTTGCCTGTCCAATTGCGCTACCTCAGATGCTCCAGAAACTCTGATGGATATAACGTCGCCAACCGTAAATCCTTTAACAACACTGATGGTAAGTAATTACAATTTTACAAAAAAAAATGTAGGGGTATCACAACCAGCAGGTACTTTAACTGATTATTGTCCTTAAATAATCCTTTTCACATCCCACTGCGAGGGTAAAGGGGTTTGATGCAACCAATAACGTACTAAAGCTTTGGCTGCTGTAGGTGCGTAAAGTAATCCTTTAGTTCCTAAGGCGGTTAACACAAAAAGCCAGGGATATTGACGGTGGCACCCTACAAGCGGCTGATAATCCCTTGGAGTTAAACGTACCCCACGATAAACATACAACACCCGATGCAAAGGTACTTTTGTAAACCACAAAGCAAGCTTTTGTAGCAATTGTTCCGTAGCTTCCGAAGGTGTAAGTACTCTTTGTCTTTCATAAGTTGCTCCTATAAGAAAGCGTTCTTTGTCCCAAGGAATAAAATAGCCCTGATATATCAACCCATAGTGCCAAGTGCAGTTTTGCAATTTGAGCATGAGCGTCTGCCCTGGCAAACAACTAACAAATGGGTGTAAATAACGAAAAAGAGGATTTTTTACAAAAGACGCCCCTTCACAAAAGAAAATAGCATCTACACGGTGATGAAAAACTTTTCTTTGGTCTATATCAATGGCTTTGTAAGGGCAGAAATGCGGATAGAAAGTTACTTCTGCATGACGTCGCAAAAGTGTTTTAAAATGATTTAAAAAAGGTTTTCTTATCCATGTAGCGCCTTTTACCCATAAGCCACCATAGGGGTTTTTTACATTTTCTACGGGTTTATCTTGGAAAGTGAGCCATTGGTGCCATTGTTTCCAATGTTGTTTCCAGTAAGTGCGTTGTTTTTCATTAAGAAAAGGGCGGTAAATAGGCGTATGTTCCCAATAATGTCGCAGTGTACTTCCTACGGTTGTTTGAAAAAAGTTTTGGAAGTTTTGCAGCAGTACTTCTGCGTTTTCTACCCAGCGCATGCGTTGTCCTGTTAGGGGGTTACAGAGACCAACCCCTGCTTCGCTGGCGGTCTTCCCACTGTCCCACCAATAAACTTTTATATTTTGTTGAATAAGTTCATGGACGAGGAAAGCAGCAGCAAACCCACCGCCAATTACCGCAACACACTTCACTGAATTTTCAAGATTTTAAACTCCACACGTCTATTCAGTCGCCTTCCCTCTTCTGTGTCGTTAGAAGCGATAGGGCGCGTCATACCATAGCCTTTTACCTTCATGCGGTACTTAGGAATCCCTTTTTTCATTAAATAAGCCATTACTGCTTTTGCCCTTAAAAGGGATAATTCCATTTTCGTGTCAGGCTCTCCGGTGTTATCGGTGTGTCCACTGATTTCTATAATGATATTGGGATGCTCTTTTAGAAAAGTAGCTAATCGGTCCAATTCCGCATACGATTCAGGTTTGATTTCCCATTTGCCTGGGTCAAAGTGTACGTTATACATACGAAAGACTTGTCCCTTGCGTATCGGTTCTAAATAAAAATCTTGGCGGATTTCGCTATAGCGTAGTGCTTTAGGAATAGCGACTTGTTGACTGATGAACAAATAGCCTTTGGCTTGTACGCCTACGCTGAGCCACCCTGTATCGGGTAAAATGAGCGTATAGTATCCCAGTTCTGGATGGGGTTTTGTTCGGGCAATGACCTTGTTGGTTCTATTATCTACTAAGGTGATTTCTGCATCTAATAAAAGCTTTTTGGTTTGTTTGTCATAGACATAGCCTACTAAAGCAGTTGGTGGTAGAACTTTTATTTGTGGAGGGTTGATGGGGTCTCTTACGGCGACTATCCAGCCATCATTACCGCCATGGGGCTCACACATCCATAAATCTTGGTCTTTGGAAGCGGAAAACCCTATAGCTAAATAATCGCCTGTAGGTAACATTGCCACACTTTGGAAACTTTCATTTTCATGTCCGCCGAAGGTTTTCTCCCATAGAATCTTTCCTGTGCTGTCTAATTTGATTAGCCATGCGTCGTAGACGCCTTTATTGGGGTTTTTCACATCGCCGTCGTAGGAGCGGGTGGTTGCAGCGATTAACAGATGGTTTTCCGGAGTGATGAATAATCCGTTACCCCCTTCGTCCTTAGAACCTCCGTAGGTTTTAGAAAAAGTGATAGCGCCTTCTGAACCTTCAATGCGGAGGAGCCATAAATCGCCTCTTCCTTTGTTTTGTTGCACATCGCCATCAGTGGAGAACGTGGTTCCTACAATCCAATATTGGTTGTTTTCTTTGGCAACGGCAGCGCTGTAAGGCTCTTCAAAAGAACTTCCTCCGTAGGTACGAAGCCAAATCTTTCTACCAAGGCTATCTACTTTGATGACTAAAATATCAGTTCGTCCATGGTTGTGTTCTATATCTTCGTCGTAGGAGTCTGTGGAGCCAATGAGCAAGAAGGTGTTTTGTGGGGCTTTCAGAACAGTTTGTAGTCGGTCGTTGTAGAGTCCGCCGTAGGTTTTTTCCCATAGGAGGTTTCCGTATTTATCTAATCGGATTGCCCATGCGTCCAGTCCGCCGCGGTTTTTCATGACCATAACATCATTGGAGCCTGTTGCGCCTACGACGATGCAACCGCCATCGGGTAAAACCGCTACTCCTCTTGCCTCGTCATTACCTCTGCCTCCATACGCCCGCATCCAACGTAAGTTTCCTAAGGGGTCTATGCGTAAAACTAAAAAATCTTTTTTCCCGTTTCCTAAGGTTTCCGATTCGGTAAAGCCTACGATGATGAAGTCGCCGTCGGGGGTTTCTGCAACAGCAAAGGCTTCGTCATTGGCTTCTGTACCATAGACCCTTTGCCATAAAACATGTCCAAAAGCACTTAATTTTACTACCCAGACATCAGCATCAGCACCTTCTTTGTGGAAGTTTGTGTCGGCATCGTAAGAACGAAGCATGCCTACTAATAAAAAACTGCCTGTTTGGGTCATGGTCATTGCTCGCAGTTCGTCAAAGAGGCTACCGCCTAAGCAACGCTGCCACAATAACGGCTGAGCCCTCAGCCACAAAAAACCTATTAAAAACGATAGCCTTATAAGTGAATATAAA
>WFXK01000179.1 GCA_015490695.1 Bacteroidota bacterium
GCTCTATAACAATCGTTGTTCCTGTTTGGCGTTGAATCTCTTGGATGATTTTTCCTGCAGGACCAATAACAGCGCCAACCATATCGTTCGGTATAGGCATCGTCTCTATTCTAGGCGCATGTGGAGCAATGTCAGGACGGGGTTTATCAATGATTTTATTCATTTGTTCCATGATGAACAAACGTCCTTCTTTTGCTTGCATTAAGGCTTCTTTCAAAATCGCAAAATCCAGTTTGGAGACTTTTATATCCATTTGGCAGGCTGTCAGACCATCTTTTGTGCCTGCTACTTTAAAGTCCATGTCGCCTATGTGGTCCTCATCGCCTAAGATGTCCGATAAAATGGCGACTTTATCTCCTTCAATGATAAGTCCCATGGCGATTCCTGAAACCGCCTTTTTGATTTGGATGCCTGCATCCATTAAAGCCATGCTACCAGCACAGACAGTCGCCATGGAACTGGAGCCATTAGACTCCAAAATATCGGATACTACCCGGATAGTATAGGGGTTATCTTCCGGAATAAGATTTTTTAATGCTCGTTCGGCAAGGTTTCCGTGTCCGATTTCTCTTCTGCTGGGACCCCGCATCGGTTTGATTTCCCCTGTAGAAAACGGAGGAAAGTTATATTGGAGCATAAATTGTTTACTGCCTTCCATGGTTGCATAGTCAATCAATTGCTCGTCAGTTTTGTTTCCTAAGGTAACTGTCGTTAAGCTTTGGGTTTCCCCTCGGACAAACAATGCTGAGCCATGTGCTCCAGGAAGCAAACCAACCTCACCATAAATAGGACGAATGGTTTTATAGTCCCTGCCGTCTAATCGCTTACCTGTTTCTAAAACATATTTTCGTATGAGCTCTCTTTTTATCATTTCAAAATAGCGTTCTAAGAGCACTTTGTTTTCTGGTTGGGCAAAACGTTCAGGGTCTTGCTCACAGAAGTAAGCAATCGCTTCTTCTTTGATTTGTTCAAAGGCTTTTCTTCTTTCTAATTTGGTTGTGGGTTTAGAAATGACTGCCATTAAAGGTTTTTCTATTTGTTCTTTCATTGCTTGGTAGAGTGCTTCATCCCGTTGTGGGGGTTGCCACGGACGTTTGGGTTTATTGACTTTCTCTTTGAAGCGCTCTAAGGTTTGATTCAATGCTTTAATCACTTTGTGGGCTTCTTCTAAGGCTTGTAACATGGTCTCTTCTGGAACTTCTTTCATTTCTCCTTCTACCATTACAATAGAGTCGTTGGTTCCTGAAACAATGAGGTCTAAGACCAGTGATTCCATTTCTGAAGCTTTGGGGTTAATGATAAAGCGATTATCTTGCGTCATGCCGATGCGGATGCTGCTAACGATTTCTGGGAAAGGAACATCCGATGCCATTAATGCAGCGCTTGCTGCTAAACAAGCAAGGCTATCACCTTGATGCTCTTTGTCACTGGAAAGAAGATAGATAATGATTTGGGTATCTGCATAGTAGCCTTCTGGGAATAGCGGTCTTAGGGAGCGGTCTACTAAGCGAGAAGTGAGGATTTCGTGGTCATTGGGTCTGCCGTCTCTTTTGAAAAAGCCTCCTGGAATTTTTCCTGCAGCAGCAAAGTTTTCCCGGTAATCTACTGTTAAAGGTAAAAAAGATTTACTTAAGTCTATTTCTTTTGCAGAGACGACCGTGGCTAAAAGCACTGTACCTCCTTGTCGTACGACTGCTGAGCCGTCCGCCTGCCGTGCTAACAACCCCGTCTCAATCGTTATCGGCTCTATGCCCTCCCATGTAAAAACTTCTCTTATAATATTACTTTCCATCATCATCCTCTAATATTCAAACGCTCAATAATAGAACGATAACGTTCTATGTCCTTTCGTTTTAAATAAGCTAAAAGTTTTTTCCTTCGCCCAACTAACTTTAATAAAGCTCTTTGTGTGCTAAAATCATGTTTGTGTTCTTTTAGGTGGTCAGTCAAGCGCATAATGCGATAAGTGAGCAAAGCAATTTGTGATTCGGGCGAACCACTATCCTTAGGGTCCTTCTTCGGACTATACGTTGCAAAAATACGCTGCTTAATCTCCTTATTCAAATAAGGCATTTTCCCTATTGGTTTTTAATTTGCCAGCAAAGTTAATAGAACCTTTGCGAAGGTGCAAGATGTTCTTTTAACTTTGCAAAAGCCATGGAACAATTAACTACTTTTATAGAAGCTTTATTGTTTGTCAGCGATTCTCCTTTGAGCATATCGGATTTAAAAAAATCGCTTGTTCATTTTACTTCAGACCCTATTGAAGAAGGGCAAATTTTAGCTGCGATAGAACAATTAGAGGCTCGCTATCGCCGTAATAACAGCGCATTAAGCATAGCAAAAATAGGAGGGGGATTCCAGTTATTAACCCATGAATCCTTAGCAGAACCGTTAAAGAAGGTTTTAGCCTCGCGTCAACAAAAACCGCTGTCGCGCTCTTTGTTAGAAACCTTAGCTATTGTTGCTTATCGGCAACCCATTACCCGTGCAGAAATTGAACAAATCCGTGGCGTAGACTGTAGTTATGCGCTGCAACGGCTTTTAGACATGGGCTTGATTACTATTCAAGGAAGAGCAGAGCTACCCGGAAACCCCTTACTTTATGGAACAACCCCCCATTTCTTAGAATATTTTCAAATTTCCTCATTAAAAGAACTACCTAAACCCCAAGAATTGTATGAAGACCAACAAAACCTCATTGACGAAGCAGAAAGATACCTCCAAAAGAAAGAAGAAGCGTAAAAAGGATGTACCTACACTTTTTTTACCAGAGTTGCCTGAATACATCCGCCTGAACCGCTATATTGCTTTAAGCGGTTTATGTTCTCGTAGAGAAGCGGATAAGCTTATTGCGAACGGCTTAGTTAAAGTCAATGGCGAGAAAGTAACCCAGTTAGGAACAAAAGTGCATATAAAAAAAGATGTGGTGGAGGTCCGAGGGAAACGCATCAAACCTGAACCTACGGTCTATTTGATTTTGAATAAACCCAAAAACACTATTACCACCTTGCGGGATGAGAAAGGACGAATTACGGTAATGGACTATGTGCGTCGTGCAACCAATGTGCGCATCTATCCTGTAGGACGTTTAGATAGAAACACCACAGGGGTTTTGTTATTCACAAACGATGGTGAATTAGCCCGCTATTTGACCCACCCCTCTTCAGAAGTTAAAAAAGTTTATGCTGTTAGGGTGAAACCCGACTTAAAAGAAGAAGATTATAAAAAGATTTGCGAAGGAGTTTTGTTAGAAGATGGAATTTTTAAACCTGATGCATTTTATTTCAATGAACTATCGGACAAACCAGAGTGGATTATAGAGATGCATAGCGGTAGAAACAGGGTTATAAGACGAATGTTTGCTCAATTGGGATATAAAGTCACGAAGTTAGACAGGATTGCTTTTGCGGGGTTAACGAAAAAAGGGTTAAAACGGGGGCAATGGCGCTTTTTAACTACCAAAGAAATCGGTATGTTAAAGATGTTAGTAGGGAACTTAAAGCGTAAAGTGCATGCGATTGAGGACCGTGGCGGTCATAGGGAGTAATGTTTCTGTGGCTACGCAGCCGTTAATAGCGGTTGCTGAAGCGGTTGGTAGGATACTACCCCAGTATTTTGACGCGTTAATCTGTGGTGGTAAGGGAGGGGTAATGGAAGCGGTTTGCAAAGGCGCTTTAGAAACCCATCCTGCTTTTTTAACCGTGGGTATCTTACCTGAAGAAACTTTTCATGGCGCTAATCCTTATGTTCGTTTAGTGCTTCCTTCAGGAATGGGCATAGGAAGGAATTTGTTGATTATCCGTAGCGCTGATGTAGTGATTGCTATGGGAGGAGGTGCAGGAACGCTCTCAGAAATCGCTTTTGCATGGCAACTACAAAAGCCACTGCTTTGTCTCGTCGGCTACGGCGGATGGTCAGAAAAAATCGCTAACCAACCTATAGACCCCAGACACCAACAAAAACCCCAACCTTTCTCCTCACCAGAAGAATTAAAAAAACTTTTAGAAAACCTACAAACAAGAACTACTTAAAAAGGGGAACTTTTATCCATCCTCTCTGGTTTATTAAGCAACCTCTATGCTTTACTATTTGAGTTTTCTTGCAGCCCTCTTCATAGGACTTGTCTTAGGGGTTATTGGTAGCGGCGGCTCTATATTGACGCTCCCTATCTTAGTCTATATGGCAGGCGTGGAAGAGGTGTTAGCAACAGCCTATTCGCTATTTATCGTCGGCATCACAGCTCTCATTGGAACCCTGCACTACTGGAAAAAAGGATTATTAAAACTTTCCGTAGGATTTTTATTTGGCTTACCTGCTTTAATTGCTGTACTCATCACACGCGCATGGATTGTTCCAGCGATTCCTGCAGTGTTATGGCAAACCCCTTATTTTAAAATCACCAAGGGTGGGTTCATTATGTTGCTCTTTGCTTTGTTTATGTTGCTTGCCGCTTTTGCTATGTTATGGGACTTTACTCCTAAACCCGCTTCTAAAGAAGGTCGTTGGCGATTCCTTTGGATTATGCTGGAAGGTATCGTAGTCGGTGTCCTCACAGGACTCGTAGGCGCTGGAGGAGGCTTCCTTATCGTACCTGCATTAGTACTACTGGTAAAACTACCCGTCAAAGAAGCCATCGCTACCTCTTTGTTCATTATTGTATTGAAATCTCTTGTTGGATTTATTGGCGATGTGTACGCTCAGGGACACCTAATTCAATGGAAATTTTTACTGCTGTTTTCTATAATGACCATCATAGGAATTTTTATCGGAACCACTATCGCAGCGAAGTTGCCAGAAAAACGATTAAAAAAACTTTTCGCTTATTTTGTATTGCTAATGGCAGTGGGAATTTTTATCAAAGAAATATTTTAATCGCCTATGTTGCAGCTATTGAAGCGTCTTTTAGGTTGGGAGACAGTAGATTACAAGGCGCTATTGCAAGCAGGTGCGCTGATTATAGATGTGCGCACAAAGGAAGAGTTTGCAGCAGGACACGCACCAAAAGCCATTAACATCCCTTTGCAACAACTTCACAAAAAAGTTCGCTGGATTAAACGCCAAAAAAAGCCTGTGATTGTTTGTTGCGCCTCAGGTATGCGCAGTGCACAAGCAACGCATTATTTGAAAAACCACGGAATAGAAGCCTATAACATAGGTTCTTGGCGCAAGGCTGCTAAAGTATGTTCACAGGTATCGTAGAAACGCTTGGAACTATCTTAGCAGTAGAACCACAAGGCCAAGCTAAACGCTTTATCATTCAAGCACCTTTTGAAGTTTATCAGGGACAAAGCATTGCCCACGACGGCGTTTGTTTGACAGTAACTAAAGTTTTTCCTGAACAAAATGCTTATGAAGTCACTGCTGTAAAAGAAACTTTACAAAGAACAACTTTAAAATACTGGGAAAAAGGCTATCGGGTAAATTTAGAACGTAGTTTACAACCCAATAGCCGATTAGATGGACATTTAGTACAAGGACATGTAGATACTACTTTAGTTTTATTAAAAAAAGAGCGGCAAGGTGAGCAATGGCAACTTACCTTCTCCTTACCTTCGCAGTATGCGCCTTTGGTTATAGAAAAAGGGAGCATTGCTATCAATGGTGTGAGTTTAACTATTGCTACTTTGGAAGAGAAGTCGTTTTCTGTTGTGATTGTGCCCTATACGGCAAAACATACAAATTTATTGTTTTTAGAAGTGGGTTCAGAAGCAAACGTAGAGTTTGATGTGATTGCAAAATATTTGTGGCGGTTTAAGAAGTTCCTACTACCTTTGTCGTAGCAAAAAGGGTAGTTTGCCGTGCGCATCAGTTATGAATGGCTGAAAGAATTTATAGATTTATCCGAAACGCCGCAGGAGATTGCTGAAATTTTGACGTTAACGGGTTTAGAAGTAGAGGGAGTAGAGCGTTATGAGAGTATTCCAGGTGGTTTAGAAGGGGTTTGGATAGGGTATGTAGAGCGTTGTGAGCCGCATCCTAATGCCGATAGGTTAAAGGTTTGTCAGGTTCGTTTAGGGGATGGGCAGTTGCGTCAAATCGTTTGTGGGGCACCGAACGTAGCAGCAGGACAAAAGGTCGCTGTAGCCCTCCCTGGAACCACCCTCCACCCTAAGGAAGGCAAACCCTTTACCCTATCTCAAAGAAAAATCCGTGGTGTACTCTCCCAAGGTATGATTTGCTCCACCTTTGAATTAGGTATTGGAGATGATAAAGAAGGTATATGGGTCTTAGAAAAAGACGCTCCCGTGGGTGCACCGCTCAATACATACGTGAACATCTACCAAGATTGGATTTTAGAAGTCGGCTTAACTCCCAACCGTACCGATGCCATGGGGCATTTAGGCGTAGCCAGAGATATTGCTGCCTACTTAAAACGCCCATTAAAACCCCTACCAACCAATGTAGATTTCTCCAAAAGCAAACCTTGTTCGGTAGAAATCCTTATTGAAAGTAAAGAAGGGTGTCCGCTCTATGCTGGTGTAGTAGTAGAAAATGTTGATGGAAGCCAACAAAGTCCATTTTGGTTGCAGCAACGGCTTCAAGCTGTGGGTCAGCGTCCTATTAACCTGCTGGTAGACCTTACTAATTACGTGCTCTTAGGGATAGGACAACCCCTTCATGCCTTTGATTTAGAAAAAATCGCTCAAAAGACGATTATCGTTCGTCAAGCGCAGCAATCCATGCCGTTTACTACCTTGGACGGCGTTACAAGAACCTTAGCACCTCAAGACCTACTAATTTGCGATAAAGAAAAACCCTTAGTTATTGCAGGCATTATGGGAGGATTAGAAAGTGGTGTTTCTGACTCAACAAAGTCTATTTTCTTAGAAAGTGCTTATTTTAACCCGCGTTTTATTCGGCACAGTGTACGCCGCCTACAGCTTTTTACCGAAAGTGCTTTCCGTTTTGAACGGGGAGCAGACCCCAATAGCGTAGAAACCGCTCTATTGTATTATCTCTATATCCTTTGTCAACACCTGCCCCAATGTTCGTATTCTACCATTAAAAAAGTTCAATCTCAAACTTTTAAAGCAAAAAGAATCCAGATTCATCTTTCGCATTTTGAAAAAGTGATTGGAACCAAACTTTCCATGGATACCATTAAAGAAACCTTAGAAGCTTTAGAGATTCCTGTTCAACAAGAAGGAGGACAATGGTTTGCTTATGTGCCTTTTTATAGGCACGATGTAAACAGAGAACAGGATGTAATGGAAGAATTCCTACGAATTTACGGGTATAATAAAGTGCCTTTGAAAAAAGATGTTTTAGTTACGCCAGACGTACAGCAGTATGCCGATAAAGCTTTTTTTGTGCGCTGGGCATTGATGCAACGTTTAACGGGGATGGGATGGCAAGAAATTATTACCAATCCGCTCATTGATGAACGCTGGGAAACACCCAATAGCATTCGTTTGCAGAATCCTTTAAGTGAAAAGCATGCCATTTTACGCTTTCATCCTGTTTTTGGTGGTATAGAAGTCTTGGCAGAAAACCTTCATCGTCAAATAGAACGATTGAAGTTGGTAGAGTGGAGTAAAGTTTTTTATCGGGAAGGGGATGCGTATAAAGAGCGACTTTTCCTTGCATTTTGGTTAGCCAGCAAACCATTTCAGACATGGCAAGAAGGAAAAAAACAATATAACTTTTTTACCTTAAAAAACAATGTATATCAATTCCTTTATAGCATTGGCATGCGTTGGAGTGAGCGCTTTTTAGAAGATAAAGATTACTTCGCTTATGGTGTTGAACTTTTACAGAACAAAGAGGTGGTTGGTGGTATTGCTGCTTTGCAGCCGAAGTTTTTGCGACAATGGGAAATTGCTATTCCTGTTTATTTTGCATGGTTAACGTGGGAAGCGTTGTTTAGGGCATTGAATACTAAGGTAGTATATCGTCCTGTTTCTTTGTATCCTGCGATTCAGCGGGATGTTTCCATGTACATAGAGCCGCCTGCAGATTACCAACAAATAGAAAAAACGATTTTGAATGCCCATCCTAAGTGGATTGAAGCTATTTGGCTTTTTGATGTTTATGAAGAGAAAGAGCGGCGTAGCTACACGCTTCGTATCACTTTCCGTGCTCAAGATAGAACACTGACGGATAAGCAAGTAGATAAAGCGATGAAAAAGATTTTTAATGCTTTGGAGAAAATAGAGGGAATTACGTTGCGGATTTAATAGTGAAGTACTTTTCGGTGGAAGATACCTTTTGCAGTAGTGATGCGGAGGAGGTAGAGTCCCTTAGGGAGGTCGGAGAAGGAAAGTTGAACAGTTCTTTGGCGATGAGGGGGAGTATAGCTACAAAGCTTTTTGCCCATTAAATCAAAAAGAATGATGGATTTTATTGGAGAGGAAGCATGAATGGAAAGACGCTCATTATTGAATTGAAGAGAGAGGGTTTCGTCGTTGTTCTGAGTAGGTGTTGTTTTTACATAGGTGCTGTCGTAGAGTTCAAACCAATGGATGCCGCCTCGGGGGGTGCCGACAAGGATTCTTAGGGTATCTTGTTGTCTTAAGGCGGCAATACGCAGGGGACCTTTACTAAGGATGAGTCCTTTTACCGCGCCTATGGGGGTAAAGACGGCACCTGGGGTCAAAGAAGGTTTGTCGTATACTTCAATAGTGCCTTTGATAGAGGCAACTAATAGCTCTTCCTCGGGGTCATTGTCTACGTTAACAAAAGCCACTTGTGTATACCCCCCCATGTTTGTTACAGGGTCCGTAATCCATATACCGCCCCAAAGCGAATCTACAAGCACGAACTGCGGCTGTGACGGCGTCCCTACGTTTTCATAAGCAAAAATTGTGCCTAATTCGTTCCCAATAAAAAGGTCTAAATCGCCATCCTTGTCTAAATCAAATAACGTTGGAGCACAATGACTTACGGGTTTTATGTTCTGAAATTGGCTGGTAATGAATTGAAATTGTCCTTGTTGGTTTTCCCAGTATTGGAGTTCGCCTGTTTGGGTTCCAACTAATAAGTCCCAATCGCCATCCCCATCTAAGTCGCCTGCTGTAGGGACTAAATAAAGAGCAGGCTTAGATAGATTCAACAGACTATCGCTTTGCCATAGGAAAAAGGTGTCTCTACGTTCCAATAAAGTTAAATTAGCATGGGGTGGAGATAATCCTTGTTTTTGGGAGATAAGACGTTCACCTTGTCCGATGATTAAATCCAAATCGCCGTCCCCATCGTAGTCTATCCAAGCAGGAGCAGCATAGCTGCCTACATCTATCATGAATTCTTGTAAGAAGCTTTTTGTTGTTAATTGGAATTGTGGTTGGGTGTTTGTGCCGAAGTTTTGATAAAGCCAGCAACTTTGAAGGTTAGCGCTGTTAGAAGTCAGGTTTGTGGCAACGACGAAGTCTTTAATACCGTCTCCTGTGGCATCTACCCAGTAAGCAGCGGGAAAATAGAACAATTGTACTGGCTGCGTGCCGTAGACTTGCGGAAAGAGCGTATCTAATAAGGTCATGTGTGCAATGGATTTGGTACCTGCGTTCTGCAAAGCAATCATGGTTTCTGGACCATTGTCGCTGATGACAATGTCTATTAAAGTATCGTTGTTTAATTGTAGGGGCAGAACACTTCCTCCAACATGGGCGATTTTTTGATTAGGACCGCAGAAGTAATTAAGCACTACGCTATAATCGCCTGTATTCCAGTTATAGGTTTCGTAAAAGTGTCCGAAGCAGGCAGATTGTTTTTTTAAAATTAAGGTATCGCATCGGTTTAAAGAATCTTGTGCGAGGTTTTTATGCCATTCTAATTTTAATCCCCCTGCTATATCCCATACTAAGAGGTCTAAGTCGCCGTCGTAGTCTATGTCAGCAATGCCTGGAATATCTACGTTGGCGCTGTATAGATAAGCTGTTCCAGAGAAGTATTGGGTTTTTAAGGTATCTATAGCGATTTGGAATTGAAGTTGTTGGGTGTAGGGATATAGGTTTTTATAGACGGTAACGAAGCTACCATTTGCTGTGAAGATGTCGGGTGCTGCGTCGCAATTGAAGTCTCTTAATAATGCCCAATGTTGCATAGGAGGAAAGCGGTTGAGATATTGCGGTGCCCATTGCCAACGTTGACCATCCCACTCAAAGGTAAGAACTTGAAAGTCACTTCGGTCAAATACAAACAGGTCTAATTGCCCATCCTGATTAAGGTCTATGTTAGAAAATTGTGGTGCATTTAATCCACCACTCCATGCTAAATGCAAGCGTCTTTGTTGTTTCCAAACAGGTAGTCCTAAGTCCCAGCGTTGAGCGTAGCTATAAAACAACGCGCACAATAAAAAGAGTACTAAACGCATAGGACAAAAGTATCACATTTTATAAATGCAAAGCAGTCTAATGGTTTACTTAGATTCAGGCTAAGCAAGGGGTAAGTAAGAAGACGAATAAAGTTTAACACCTTTTGCTGTAGCATATTCACGAACCTTTGGATGAATCAAATAGGCTACGGCAACTAAGAATACTTCTTTGCCGAATAGTTTGCTAACTAAGTTTCCTTTTTTTATAAGGTCGTCTATAGGTTTTTTACTTAGTAGTTGGCTTTTGCCCTCTCCAACAATGAGCACCTCTTTCCCATTTATTTCTCCTTTTCCAAAGATGTTGATTTCTACATAGTTGTCTGCAGCGACTTCTATAAAGTGTCTATCCAATCTTCCTTTTACAATTAATCCCCAATCCTCTTTTAAGAGCGGTGGTAAGCCTTTGAAAGCCCTATCTTCTAATACGTATCCAACGGTATGTGTTAGTCTTCCTAATTGTTGTCTCGTTTTACGATGCTCATTAGCAAGTAATCTTAGCTCTTCTTCTGTTCGCTTCTGCGCTTCTGCCAGTTCGCTAAGCCGCTCTTCAGTTCTTTTTTGTGCTTCAGCCAGTTCGTTGAGTCGTTCTTCCATCTTTTTTTGTGCTTCGGCTAATTCATTAACGCGTTCTTCAGTCTTTCTTTGTGCTTCAGCCAGTTCGTTAAGCCGTTCTTCGGTTCTCTTTTGCGCTTCGGCTAATTCGTTGACGCGTTCTTCTGTTCGTTTCTGTGCTTCAGCCAGTTCGTTGAGTCGCTCTTCTGTCTTTTTTTGCGCTTCGGCTAATTGATGTACAACAGCCTTTAGCTCATTGAATTCATTTTTAGTAACCATTTGTAGTCGGCTCTGTTCCAGTTCTTCCATAACGCCTAATAGGGCACGTCGCAAAGGCGCTTCTAACTCTTCAAGCAAACGGTATAACCTCGTACTAAAAGGCATGGCTTTACAAAAATACAATTTTCTACACAATAGAACAACTCCCCAAAAGGCAACTTCTCCTTCTTGTTTACTTACAAACTTTTTCCTATCTTTGAAGAGCCAAATAATCACAGACATGAAAAAAGAAATCACTTTAGTCATTTTCTTAGTATCTATATTTCATTTTTCCTTTTCTCAGTGTGATAAAATTAAAACTTTAATACC
>WFXK01000180.1 GCA_015490695.1 Bacteroidota bacterium
GCGTACTATCTGTTAAATAATGAATTTCAGGAAATACAACAGCAAAATTCCCCGTTTGTCTTAACTGATAACACCTTCTATAGAGCTGTTTCCACTTTGTTATAGGTTTCTTAGAAGAAAAAAACAATCTATGTAAGTAATGTTCTTCATTAGCACGCAATCCATGGATAGAAACCTCTGTAACGCAAAGTGACACGGGATTTTGCTGAAAATATTTCCTCCTTAATTGCAAAGAATCATAAGAGACACGACGTTGGATTTTTTGCATGATTTCATCTATACATGCAATTGTTGCCTTATAACCTTGTTCTATTGCCCATTGGACACTTTGAGGAGAGAAATCAGAACTACTCATTTCCCCTAAATCGGGGTGAATGTAAATAGCATCTTCAGGCAGTTTCTCCCAACGCCGTTGGTCAACAATGTGTTCTAAAAGCCTCCTTAAAAACAACTTTTTTTCTTCAAACTCTTCTTTCTTCATCGGTGGCGGTCCCACATGAACCCCAATGATAATATCAGGATGAAATGACTCTTCCATAGGTTCAACAGGAAAGTTGTCATAAATCCCTCCATCCATTAAAAGATGGTAATGACGATTACTAACAGGATGAAAGAACCAAGGAACAGAAATAGAAGCCCGTACAGCAAAAGGAAGACTTCCGCTGTCCAAAACTACCTTCCTTTTAGCAAAAATATCCGAAGCAATCGCACGGAAAGGAATAAAAAGACTATCAAACTGCATCCTTGCTTTTAGATTAGCAGAAAACAAGTAATAGTTCAGTCCTAAGTTAATTTCAAAGTCAGAGACCAAATAGTTAGGAAGTAAACCACCGCTATTATGAAGATGGATAGGTAACTGAATGAAACTCATATCTGGGTCTGTGAATTGAAAGTACTCATACTCATTAAGGCTAAGTCCTGGGGCTAACCATTTTGAACTATTTTCTACAGCAATGCGAATCATTTGTTCTGGTGTATAGCCCGCCGCATAGAAAGCACCAACTAATGCACCTGCAGAAGTTCCCGTAATATAATCTATAGGAATACGGTGCTCTTCTAAAGCTTTGATAACCCCAATATGTGCCATTCCTCTGGCTCCTCCTCCCGATAACACCAATCCTACCCGCTGAGCAAAAAGCGCAGAAAAAACAAAACTAAGGATGAGACTTCTTCCACGCATGAAGATAAGTCCTTACTCCTAAATGATGTAATCCTCCCGGAGCGTTATAACCTGCATAAGCATAGGAAAGATAAAAACGATACAACCGCAATGATAATCCTAAAGCAAATCCTGTTAAAGAAAAACGCTCTTGAAGCGCCTTTAACTCTTTACGCCGCTGATGATTATAACTAAAACGAAGATGAAAAGATTCAGAAGGTATAATCTCCAAAGCAAAAATCAAATGCCGGAAAATATTATCCACCCTATAGTTTCTTTTAACTGTTTCTTGACCAGGAAACAACGCACTTTGCTGCTGGTCTCTTTGCCTTTCTGCTTCTGAAATCAAATTCGGCTGATTTAAACTATGTGCTGTTACACTAAGACGAAATGGTGTGTGAGGAACTCTTTTACGCAACCCTACAGCAATATTTAAGGGTATACGCCTTTTAGAACCATCTCTTTGATAACTGCGAACTGGATAACCAAAATTATTTACCACTACTGCAACATTAAAATCCTCCTCTTCAA
This sequence comes from Bacteroidota bacterium, assembly GCA_015490695.1. Lineage (GTDB taxonomy): Bacteria > Bacteroidota > Bacteroidia > SpSt-205 > S141-50 > S141-50. The sequence continues at coordinate 1,691 of WFXK01000180.1, forward strand.
TACGATACAAAAGTCCAAAGTCCATAGCAAAACCAGCAGACCAGAAACTCTCTATTTGACTATAAATAAAATTTAAGTTCACTCCCCACTGCAATCGCTTCCCATAATTCCGAGAAAAAGAAGCAATGAACTCTATATCATTTGCATTAAATCGTCCCAATTGATTTCCATAAACGTCTGCTCTGGTAAAGTTACCGTAGTAAACATGTTTAATAGCTCCCTGAATCCTTGCAACTTCAGGGATATTATGCTGATAAGAGACATACCCATAAACAATACCTGCAAAATAATCAATAAAGTTCCACGTTATCTGCTGATGAGTGCTATCATTAAGTAATGCAGGATTAAAATAAGCACTCCCACTAGGATCTTCATAATGAGTTAAATCCATACCGCCTAAAGCAGTTACTACTGGAGAAGTTGGTAAATATAAAAAACGATACCACTGCTGCGCATCTAATTGCGCCCTGAGCCACAGAATAGTACAAAAAAGAAGAAGAATTCGCATACCAAAGTTTTACAATGCAAAATTGAGAAAAATATTGTAAAAATAGTCTCCAAAGAGAGACTCACTTGAGACTTCTCGTACATGCTTAACACTTAAAATGCCTGTAGAAGTAAAACCTCGTATCCCTTCCATGTTTCCTATACTTATGGTCTCTAAATAGATAGAGTAGAGAGAGAAGGAAAAAAAGTTGTGGATAGTTGGGTGTAATTCTGAACAGCATTTAAAAACTCTTTGATACTCAGTTTAATAGATGAAGTTCTCTTTGTATTATTTAGGGGATAATGAGGGTAATGGAAAAGTGCTAATAAGTGTAATTCTATGGGATAGGTGTGGACGTTTTTGATCTTCGATGTGGGGAAGTAGGATATTAGGGAAATAAGAATTGATTTTATGAACAGCTTCTCCACAGAGATTTGGACAGAAATTTTTGGCTGACTTTCATCTTTTCTATATCTTTGATAGTTGGAGGAAAAGTCTTTTGATGGTGTTTTAGTCAAATAGTTTTAACTTGCACAACGATGGAGGCTGCATTGCGTTTGGCGATTAAGAATCTAAGTGTAGAGTTTCATACCTCAGAAGGCGTTATTCGCGCAGTAAAAAATGTTTCTTTTTCCGTGCCAGCGGGCAAGACTGTAGGAATTGTTGGTGAATCAGGAAGCGGTAAGTCTGTAACCTCCTTAACCATCATGCGCTTAGTACCTTGTCCCCCGGGAAAAATCACCCAAGGAGAAATCTGGTATTATGAAGACGATGAAAAAGTGAATCTACTGGAAATCCCTGAAAAAACGATGCAACAATATAGAGGAAATAAGATCTCCATGATTTTCCAAGAACCTATGACTAGTCTAAATCCTGTATTTACCTGTGGTTCTCAAGTGATGGAAGTATTGTTGCGCCATAAGAACATGACAAAAAAAGAAGCAAAAGAAAGAGTTATAGAGCTTTTCAAAGAAGTAGAACTACCAAGACCAGAAAAGATTTTTGATGCCTACCCTCATCAGATTTCAGGAGGACAAAAACAAAGGGTAATGATTGCTATGGCAATGGCATGCGACCCTAAGATTTTAATCGCAGATGAACCTACTACCGCCCTTGATGTTACTGTTCAAAAAACGATTTTAGAACTAATGCAATCCTTGCAAAGCCGCCATCAAATGAGTATTATCTTTATTACTCACGACCTTGGTGTTATCGCAGAAATGGCAGACTACGTTGTTGTCATGTATAAGGGAGAAATCATGGAACAAAAACCTGTAAAAGAACTTTTTGAAAATCCTGAACATCCCTATACGCGGAGCTTATTAGCCTGTCGCCCCCCAATGGATAGAAGACTTTATAGACTTCCCACTATCACAACCTTTATGGAACGGGATGAAGAAGGAAACATTAAGGATAAAAACATTACCGTAGAAGAAGCCCTAAAAGCTCAAGAAGTTCCTTTAGAAAAATATTATGAACGTCAAAAACAACTTCAGCAACAAACTCCTATTTTGCGAGTAGAACATCTAAAGACTTATTTTCCGATAAAATCAGGACTTTTTGGGCGGGTAGAGTCTTATGTGCGTGCAGTAGATGATGTGAGTTTTGTTGTGTATCCAGGCGAGACCTTGGGTTTAGTAGGTGAATCAGGATGTGGTAAAACAACCTTAGGAAGAACCATTATTCGCTTGTTAACACCAACAGAAGGACATATTTATTTTGAGGGACAAGATATTGCTTATTTACCCCCTACTTCTTTGCGTCCTTTCCGAAGGAAAATGCAAATTATTTTCCAAGACCCGTATGGTTCTCTTAACCCCCGCATGACCGTAGGCGAAGCTATCATGGAGCCTATGAAAGTACATAACTTGTATAGCAACGACAAAGAACGAAAA
>WFXK01000181.1 GCA_015490695.1 Bacteroidota bacterium
CAAATTGGGGATTTGCTTCGTACTGCCCTTTATGGAAAAGAAATCGCTAAATACAAAGAACTGGGAGAAGATTATCCCATTGTACTGCGTTATCAAAAACCTTATAGGGAAGACATTCAAACTTTATTGAATACTGAAGTGCGTTATATGGATATGGCAATCGGAAGGAAGCGTCATGTCCCAATTTCCACCTTAGCAGAGGTCTATTACAAAGAAGCCGTAGGAACGGTAAATCGCATAGATTTAAAAAGAGTGGTTTCTTTTTCCTCTAATGTGCTTCAAGGATATAATGCTACGGAAATCAATCAGCGTTTGTATCAGGCAATAAAAAAACAATTGAAGGATACACCTAAAATAGAAGTAGTCATAGCAGGAGAACAGCAAGAACAACAAGAAGCACAAGCGTTCTTACAACGCGCTTTTATGATTTCCGTGGCGCTTATTTTGGTCATCCTTATCACGCTGTTTAATTCCATTGGACGAACGATTTTAATCCTCTTTCAAATTTTATTTTCTGTTATTGGGGTGTTTTTAGGTTTTGTATTTTTTGGCAAGGAGGTTTCTGTAGTCATGGTAGGAGTTGGTATGGTTGCTTTGGCGGGTATCGTTGTTAACAACGGTATTTTATTGATTGAGTTTGCAGACCAATTGATGCAACGGGGGTTAAACATAAAAGAGGCGATTATTGAGGCATCTAAGATACGTTTAACGCCTGTGCTTTTGACGGCAACTTCTACAATTTTAGGGATGGTACCTATGGCGGTAGGGTTTAATATCAATTTTATAACGCTTTTACAGCGTTGGCAACCTAATATTTATTTTGGTGGCGATAATGTTGCTTTTTGGGGTCCGCTTTCTATGACCATCATTTACGGACTTAGTTTTGCTACGTTGCTGACCCTCATTGTTCTTCCTTCGTTTTTTTACTTATATCTTCGCTTCAAGGGCTGGATAAAGCGAGATTAAAATAGTCACTGAAGTTGCTTAACAGGATTTTACCCTCAGGGTAAAAGCGTTTCATACATAACATTGATAACGAGAGGACTTATAGCAGGATGAAGAAACTGAGTAAGTCCTAAAAGTTTCCTGTATTTCCACTGGAAAGACATACAGGAAAAAATTTGCACTGTGCTTCTTCGCTTACACTTGAAGTGAGGTGCACAAAGCGGAATAGCATCTATAATCCAAACGCGAATAACGCAAAGATTACAGACTACGCATCCAAATTCAGTGACCGCTAAAACCTCTTGCAGCGCTGAGGCTGTCGCGTCATGCCGAGCGAAGCCGAGGCATCTCCTTTTGGAAACCCTGGAAACTCTAAAAGTTTCCTTGAGTTTCCAACAAAAAAGCACTCCGAAAAAATCCGTACTGAGATTCCTCGCTTACGCTCGGAATGACGCACAGTAATGCAGTGACGCACGTACTTCAAACACAAACAACACAAAAACCCCAGACTACGCGCACAAACTCAACAACACTCAAAACCTCCCCGCAGCGCTGAGGCTGTCGCGTCATGCCGAGCGAAGCCGAGGCATCTCCTTTTGGAAACTTCAGAAACTCTTAAAGTCTCCTTTAGTTTCCTACGGAAAAGGCTACAAAAACTCAGAATTCCCTATTTTACGCCTCAGAATACTTCCCAAGAAGCACAATAAACACACATGATGAAATGCATAATATCCTAAAAATTCCAGAAACGTATAAATTCCGCAATCTCAGAACCATACAGCGAGACCCCTAAGTAAATCCTGTCCTATTTAAAGTTTTCCCTTGGCTCATGCTAAGAATATGCAACCTTATAAGCTCCATTAACGTATAATGAAAAAAAACTTGTATGCAAAGCTTATCAAAGGGTGCTTTTCTTTTTTTAGCGGGCATTATTCTATATGCCCAAAACGTAGGTATTGGCACGCCAACCCCTGATGCCTCGGCAATCCTGGAGTTAAATGCTACGGACAAAGGGCTTTTAGTGCCTCGTTTGACAACAGCACAACGCAATGCTATTGCTGCACCCGCAGAAGGCTTAATCATCTATAACTTAGACACCAAATGTCTTGAAGTGTATAGCGGTACTATGTGGGTGAACTTATGTCAGACGTGTACTTCTACTCCGCCACCGCCTAATATCAATGGTCCAACAGAAATTTGCTTCGGAGAAAACTATGCATTTTGGGGTTCTGGTGCACCTTCAGGAGCTATTTATGTATGGACAACCCCCAGTGGCGCTACCTATACAGGAGATACGCTAAAGATCATCAATGCCTCTTCAGCAGACACAGGTTGGTACTACCTGCGCTACTACTGGAATGGTTGTTATTCCTTGATAGATTCCCTGCATGTGATAGAGTCTCAAGCAACATGGACCGCTATGGCTCCTTTCCCGGGTACAGATCGCGCTCAATGGTATACCCCTTACTTCGTTATAGGGAGTAGGCTCTATATCGTTGGTGGCTGGAGAGACGCCACCACCAACCTGAACGACTGCTGGTACTACGACATGGCAACCAATACATGGAGTCCTTGTGCTAATTATCCTTTAGCACATATCTCTCACGCAACAGGATTAAGTTATGGCAATGGAAAAGGGTATGTTGTGGGAGGTAGGGCTTCTCCCACAGGCACCTATATCTCAAATGCTTACGTGTATGACCCTGGAACTAACACATGGAGTCCGATAGCGAACTTCCCCAGAACTATTGGAAGCACCTTTCGCTCTGCAACCACATGGACAGGCTTAGGACTCCCTTGTGGCTCGGATGGAATCTTGTATCGGTATAACACCCTTTCTAATATATGGACCGCTATGACTACTTATCCTGCTGGGGGTACACCCTATGACGGTTCATTTCGCTTTACTTTTGAAGACGGAACTTACGTCTACATCGGTGGAGGTCATTCCAATTGCCCTTGTTGTTCTCCTAAGTATCTTGAGATGCGGCGATTTGCAAAGGCGACGGGAGGAGGATGGCAATTAAGAGCGAGCGTTCCTGCTTCTGCCGCCCCCATCATCGCTAACCCCGTCTACATCAATGGAAAAGCCTATGCCGTCGGAAGTGACTACTACCTGTGGGAATACGATATCGCAACCGATACATGGAACCGAAAATGCAGCGTACCTGCTGGTTTCCTCCCAGGTATCTCCGCCGCCTACAACAACGAAGCATTCTTCATAGACTTAAAAAGCAAACTAGTGTACAAATACACTCCTTAAACTCTATGGTAAGGACAATCCCGCTATAAGTCTGCAAAACAAAGATTCCAGTTTCCAATGAAAAAACGCTTAAGAAAAAAATCTGTACTTGAGATTCCTCGCCTTCGGCTCGGAATGACGCACAGTAATGGAATGACGCATTAACCTAAACACAAACGACGCAGAAACTGGGAGCTACACGCCCAAACCCAACAACGCCAAAACCTTCCGCAGCGCTGAGGTCGCCGCGTCATGCCGAGCGTATGCGAGGCATCTCTTTGAAAACTCCAGAAACTTTGAAAGTTTCCTTAAGTTTCCAACAGAAAAGCACTTGGAAAAAATCCGCACTGAGATTCCTCGCTTGCGCTCATAATGACGCATTGACCCAAATACAAACAACGCAAAAACTGCAGACTATACGCATAAACTCAACAAAACCCAAACTCCCTGCGGAGCGGAGGCTGCCGCATCACGCCAAGCGTAGCCGAGGTATCTCAAAAAAGACACGGGGAAACAAAGATGCTGAACTTGCTCATCTGTGGTTCAAAATAGCGTAAGGAATAGCTATCTCACTCCAAACGTAACCAAGACGTCCTTCTAAAAACTGCTGGAATTCCTCCACTGAGGTTAACATCACAAGCATTTGTATTATTTGTACTTGTGCTCACAGCTTTTTATTCGGTTTTTACATTCGTTCAGGTGCGTGGATACCTAATAAGTATAGTCCTTTAGACAGCACTTCTTTTACTCTTTGACACAATATCAAGCGGAAGGCTCGTTTCTCTTCATCCTCCTCAGATAAAACAGGAACATTTTGATAAAAAGTATTGAAACGCTGCGCTAATTGATAAAGCGCATTAGCAACCAATGCAGGATTATAATGGTTCACTGCTTGTACTACTTCATAAGGGAACCACAAAAGCGCTTTTAACAACAAATAACTTTCCTGACGTATCGTGTTAGGTATGTTTGCTTCTTCTGGAATATCATTTGCTTTACGCAACAAAGAACAAATACGCGCATGCGTGTATTGAATAAAAGGTCCTGTGTGTCCTTTGAAGTCTATAGATTTCTTAGGGTCAAATAAAATGCGTTTGTGAGGGTCTACTTTCAAAAGAAAGAATCGTAAAGCCCCTTGTCCAATGTGTTCATACAATGGCACCCTTTCTTCTTCGGGAATTTTTTCTAATTTCCCTTGCGCTTCAGTGATTTCTTTAGCATTTTGATACATCTCTTCTAATAAATCATCAGCATCCACAACGGTACCTTCTCTGGACTTCATTTTCCCTGTTGGTAAATCTACCATTCCGTAAGATAAATGATAAATCGTCTCTGCATAAGGCTTTCCTAAACGCTTTAAACAGGCTTTTAATACTTTCATGTGATAATCCTGCTCGTTACCAATAACATAAATGGACCTCTTTGGAGCAAATTCATCCTGTTTTAATTGTGCCACTCCTAAATCCTGTGTAATGTACACGGAAGTTCCATCGGAGCGCAATAAAAG
>WFXK01000182.1 GCA_015490695.1 Bacteroidota bacterium
GTTCTATGGAGGGGGGAAGACAGTTCAGCTGCTGCATGGCTTGTTGGTAGCGTAATGTGTAGTAATGAGCGATTTCCATCGGGTCTGCTTGCTCTAAACGCGCCCGCTTTAGGATTTTGTCTTCTCCTTCGTCGCTATCCCCTTCTAAGTGCCCTACATCTGTAATATTACGAACATAACGAACTTTATAACCTAAATGTTTTAAGTAGCGATAAAGCACGTCAAAGACCACGGCTGCACGTGCATGCCCTAAGTGTGGGTCACCATAAACTGTAGGTCCGCAAACATACATGCCTACAAAAGGGGGATGTAGCGGCTTAAATTCCTCTTTACGACGTGTTAAAGTATTATAAAGATGGAGCGTTTCCATCTTTTATTCAAAATCTAAACTAAGAGAAAAGCGCAAGGTGTTTTGCAAAGGATGCGTATTCTCAAAAGGAATCAAATAAGCAACATCTATACTAAAGATATTGAAACGAATACCAAGTCCTATGGTCATAAATTTTCTATCACCTTTGTCGGGGGCTTCATAGAACAAGCCTGCTCTGGCAGCAAAAAGATTATTGTACCAATATTCTACTCCGACGTTCCAGATGATTTCTCTAAATTCTTCTTTCATTCCACCTGGAGCGTCAGCAAAGCTGGAGAAAAGTCCTTCCAAAACCGTTTTGCTACCTGTAGTATCTCGTATGGTAGGAACTAAGAGTTTATTTAAGTCATTAGTAAAGGTAATGGTATTGTACTGGTCTAAGCTAAGGGTAAGAGCATAGCCCAGACGCAAGTTCATAGGGATGAAGTCTTTAACAGCAGTTTGGGTATAATTCATTTTAGCCCCGATGTTAGAGATATTCAATCCTGCACGGAATAAAGCGGGCAGCTCTTGCTCGCCACTTTTAATTTTAAAAGGTTTTTTATAGAAGAAGGTGAAGTCGCCTGCGATAGAGCGTCCTGGTTTGGCTTGTGGGATACTACCTAAAGCGCCGCTGTTAATCAAATTGCTTTGGATGTAGCGGATTCCTGTTCCTGCAGAGAAGTTTTCCGATAATTGGCGAGTATAGGCGACTGAGATAGCGAATTCGTTAGCGCTGTATTCTCCTGTTTTGACCCCTTGGTCATCGGTAAATTCTATGTTTCCTAAGGAAAAGAAGCGGAAGTCTAATCCGAACACACCGTTTCGTTGTCCTAAGTTATAGTAGCCGGCGACGTAGCTGAGGTTAATATCGGGGATACCTAATCCTCTAAGCCATGGCGTATAGTTCAGGGAAAATCCATAACGTTTTTCTGTAAATGCCATAGTGGAAAAGTTCCAATGCATTGCGTTGGCGTTGTCAGCAATAGCGACGCCCGCTTCACCCAAAGCACCACTTCGGGAATCAGGCGTGATTAATAAAAAAGGAACTGCCGTAGTAATCGCTCTTGTCGTCTGTCCCGTCGGCGTAGTGTTCTGGGCTAAAGCTCCTATAACGCTTACAAAACCTATTAAATAACGCCTTAACATAGCTCTTTAGAATGGGTTTACAAAAGTACAAAGGTTATCGCAATAGTACTAACTTTTCAAACTTCGTTACGGTTTCATTCGTTCTTGGAATGCGAACTTCAAATTGATAAATATACACTCCACGGGCTAAAGGGTCTCCAAATTCATCTAAACCATCCCAAGTAATGTGATTGATAACACCCGTCTCAGCAATGAACTCTGAACGGATATACTTTACTAAGCGCCCTGTAACAGTGTAAATTTTAATATGTACTTCAATTTGTTCTCCTATGCGATTGTGTTGGAAGAAGAAGCGGGTGAAGGTTGTGAAGGGATTAGGATAGTTAAAAATACGTTCTACAACTAATTTTTCATCGGAAGCAACCCAGAATTCTGTGGAAGCGGTTGCAGAGTTATTCGTTATATCCCACACTTTGACACTAACGACATAACGTCCTTCAGACAAGTTTTTAAAACGGTAACGGATTTCTCCACTACGAGGGTCATCTTTAGTGGCTTGATAGTAGTCATTTAAGAAAATAGGATTTTCTTCATCACCGTTTATCACGGCTTTAAGTTCTCTACCGACACCTAATCCTGTTGCATTGATGCCTTGGTCATCTTGAATCTTAACAATCAACAAGGGATTAGGACCTGTTACACCGCCTTCAATCCATTGTTCATCGTTAATGTATAGTTGTATGGTTGGGGGCACGTTGTTAAAAGTAGCGTTACTATCAATGCAACAAACGATGATGTTGTCGTTATATCCCCCTGCCTGCGTTTGGTTATTTAAGCTAGCATAAAAGGAAAATTTCCCTTTTCCTTCTCGGTAATCAATATCCAAAGGAATATAGAAGCTTCCTTTAAAATAGCCTTGTTGAATGGAAAAGCTTCCATTAAACAGACGGATTTTTTGATGTAAATAACTTCGGCTTTTATCTAATAACCATTCGGTTTGAGCTTTGTCAAAGAGGGTGAGGTATAGGGTTCCGTCGGCAATAATGCGGTTTCCTTGCAAGTCTTGGATTTCCCCTTCTATGGTTACGAGAGACAACGCTCTTAAGGTGTCAACAATAAGGGTATCGGACACTACAGGTTTGTTGTTGATGCTTTTAATAGCGACTTTGTATTTGGGTAGGTTAAGGGGTATAGCGGGGTCACCGACAAGGGAAAAGAGTCTGGTGTTGATGGCACCAGCGCCGGGATAACCAAGGTTTTTTGAAATCATGAAGGTTTCGCCCATGGTGTAGGGAGTGCCATCAGGATAGCGTCTGAAGACATTACTATAATAGATAAGTCCATATCGGAAATTATCTTGGCTCCAGGAGGAACGTACGGCAGCTACTAAGGCAATAGCCCCCCCTTTCTCATGGATAATCAACAGTTCGCCACCACTACGCACCTTAGGGTCATCCCAACGCCCGAAATCGCAGGTTGCCGTCATCCATAAAGGAGTACGAAATCCATTGTCAATGTTTTTAACATCTTGAAGGTTTAAAATATCGGCGTCTGAAAAGCCGTATTCACTTCCGTGTCCAATATAGTTAACAATCAAAGAACCTCTATCTAAGGCTTGTAGGAAAGCTTCTTTTGCGGCAGGAAAACGAATCCCTGATGCTTGTTGATAACTGGGATAGGCTTTTAAGTAAATCTTTTGAATATTGAATTCGGGATGAGCGTTTTGAATCATTGTAGCAATAGCATCGGATTGATTGATGTGTAAGTTAGAATCTTTATAATCTGCTAAAAAGACCAATTGGTTCCACCAAGGTCCTTTGAGTTCGGGGTCTGTTAAATAGCGGCGGATTTTTTCTACTACTACTTGAGCTTCTTGGGCGTTCATTATAGGGAGTCTTCCTATAGCGATATCCATATAGTGGTGTTGGACGCCTCTATCTTGGAAGTTATACCATGTTCCTTCACTCCACCAGCCTTCATTGTCGTCTAAGAATGCCATAAAATCGTCGGCAACGTAAGAATTGGGGTATTCTGTGATGTTTCTACTGACGTAAGTAGGTAGTAGGCCGGGGTCTACGGCGATGCCGCGGTTATCATAAGAGCCATCACCGAATAAAAGGGCGTACTTTAAGCTGACACCCTGATAAGGAGAGCGGTCATAAAGCATTTTCAGGAAGTTTCGTATAGCGCCAGGGTCGCGTCTACCCCCACCAAATTCATTGTAAATCTTTTCTGCTTCTACCACTAAAACGCTTTGATTTAATACGCTTCTGTGGATTTGAGCTAATTGTTCTGCGTAACTAACAAGCGACTGTGGAGTGATAATTACCAACTCTGCAGGTTGTAATGCATGAAGATTTTGGTTAGCAATAGGGGTGATGGCTTCTGGAGTGTATGCCTGTGATGGATGAAAGAGTAAAAAGGTGATTGCTGTGTCGGTTGCACGTAAAAAAGCATTTCCATTCACATCCCATGGACGACGTATAGGATTTAACGGGTCTGTAACATCCCAACACTCATATCCTTGTAGGTTACCGCTGAACTGAAATGCTACAATGCCTTTGTCATCCCGATGGGGATAGCGGTAGAATACTTGTTGTGCGCTGGGCTTTAATAGCCGCGGGTAAATAATCCGAATATAATCTAACCAAACTTCCCCATCACTTGCTTTAAAAGCGTGAACGATAGAAATAATATTGTCGTTATAATTATTCAAATTGATACCCACTCCTACTGCCCGAAGGGAATAAATGATGTCTTGAGTGATTCTGGAGATGGTGATCCGTCGCTGCAGAGCACTATTGATGTAGATTTCTACGGGCATGTTGATATACCCTCTGCCGAAAAACAACGCTTCATAAGTGACAGTACCCCCTGGCTTTATATCGTCAAGTGAATAAACATAATTTCTAGAAGTAGTAATGATGTTTAATTTATCACCGACCCATCTTCTTCCCGAAATCGTTGGGTTTTCTTCTTCTTTATCGTCTACTATAATAGCATAAGCGAAATCGGTCGTCGCTACGGGCGTTCCTACGCTATTTTGGTTTTGTACACGTTTCCCAATGCCTTGGTTAAAAGTAAGGAAGTAATAATTATTAAAGGTATAAGGGTTCATTTCATGGATGAAGCGTTTTGTAGTGGTGTCGTACCACCATTGCACTGGGTCTGCAGCGTAGAATAGGATATAGTCGTTATCGTCAAAACGGCCGTCTTCCTCTCCTACAACAACGATAGGAATTTCTGCTAAATCGGTTGGGAAAGGGTCAGAATTTCTTTGAGGTACATAACCGCCTCCTGTTCCGTAAATACGAATGGTTCTGGGGTCTATGCTGCTTATAGCAACCCCTAAGTTCTTTAACTGCTGGGCTGTTATTTTATAAATACCAGGAGCTCTGGTCGTGATTTTAAACCAACTTCCTTGACTTAATACTGAAGTGGTCGGAAACACTTTCTTTACCCCTTGCCTCTCTTGTACTGATTGCCATTGATAATTATAATTCACTTGCGCGTAAAGACGAACCCTTCTTAAACTTTTATGAACCTGAAAAGCATAGAACTGAAGAATTTGATAACGTTGTTTACGATAATAAACAATGCCTTCTGTTTTGACAGGTTGTTCAGGATACCATTCATTATTATTTTTAAAGCAAGTTTTTAATTCTTCAGGGTTGAGCACTTGAAGGGGTTTGTCTAATACATACTCTTGATAATTACCCTTTGCTGTTGTAATGTGGAAGCGTTTTCCCTCAGGTACAGGAACATAAACTTGTAAAAGTTGAAATTGTGGAAAATAGCCATCATAAATACAGTCTTTACATTCTGGAGAAGGTAAAGCATTATTACGGAGTACAGCATTATTCACAGGCAATTGATGATAACGGAAAGCGAAAGTGGTTTGTTGTAGGTTCCAAGTCGGCAAAGCGGGTTGTGCTATAACGGAAATACCAATGAGATTCAATAAGAGGATGCGCTTCATAGCTCTGCTGTGCTTTGTTTCTATAACGCAAAATTAACCTTTATCGTGTATTTTTTCACGGCATTTGGTACAAAGCAGCGTTAATATTCATTCCTGCACCTACAGAAGCCATGATGATTTTATCTCCAGAACGCAATTCATAGGGAGGAAGTTCCTTTTTTAGAATAAGATCTAATAAAGTGGGGATGGTAGCGACGGAGGTGTTACCAAGGAAGTCTACTGTAGTAGGAGCAAAGTGAGGATAAGGAGGTTCTTTTAACTGAAATAGTCGCAACAACCTTTGGACAATAGCATGGTTCATTCTCGGATTAGCTTGGTGTAATAACAGCATTTTAATGTTTTGCAAAGATTCTCCTGCTTCTTTTAACAAAGTTGCAATTGCTTCGGGGACTTTCTTTAAAGCATATTCATAGACTTTTCGTCCTTGCATTTTCAGGTAGCGTTCTTGTTGTGGTACTTGAGGATTATAAGAAGGTGCCATTTTTAAGTAGTGGATTTCTTGTTGGGTATCTGAGAGGGAGATGGTATGTAGAAATCCCCCTTGAGAGGATGCTTTTTTTTCTAAGATGGTAGCACCAGCGCCATCACCATACAGCATCCGATCTCTATCGTGCGGGTCAGCAATCCTTGAGAGCGTTTCTGCACCAATAACCAAAGCATAACGCCCACGCCCATTTTCTAAAAAATGAATACATTGAATCGTAGCTTCTAACCAACCAGGACAACCAAAGACGATATCATAAGCAATACAAGTTCTTTTTTGAATCCCAAGGTGATGTTTTACTCTCGCTGCTAAGGAAGGAACTTGTTCTCCTTGTACACTTCCTTCTTGAATATCTCCAAAATTGTGCGCAACAACCACGTAGTCTAAATCTTCTGGATTGATACCTGCATGCACTATTGCTTTTTGTGCCGCTAAAAAGGCAATGTCCGAAGCAACTTGATCCTTTTCTACATAACGCCGTGTACGAATACCTGTGATATCTCCAAACTTTTCTACGATTTGTTCACTACTTTTTTCTATACGTTGTCCCTTTTCATTGTAAAAAGTTGCTTTGTGAAAAAAAGCATTAGAAACTACTTTTTGCGGGATATAGCTACCCGTTCCTTTTATAAAGACTGCCATTAGGCAAAGATACATCTTCTTGTCCAAGGAGTCAAGGTGCATAACTTATCATGTCAATAACACCTTGGAATTAAAATAGTTACCTCTTTCTGCACTACCTAAGTGAACTGGTCGTTCTTGTATTGAAAAGCAATAGGCTAACTGCTATTTCAAAATTTTTCTTATCTTCTTTTTTGCTCCTCTTTCTCTCAATGTCAAAACTTTATTATCTATTTCAAACACTCGTAATGGAACACCATTGGCTGAAAAAATCGCTTTTAACCCCATTACTTGCTCATCATCGCCGTAAATCTCAAAAATAAGCCACAATTCTACATATTTGCTCAAATCCTTAATCCCTCTTGGCAATTCCACTTAAGCTTTCACGCAAATCCTCATTGTATTCAACTTTTTTGACATTATAAACATCCGTTATTAAATCCATCATAAGGTCAAATCTTGCTTTCTTCCCTTGTCCAATTAGTTGCTCCTCCATCTTCTTTCTATGGAAACTTGTTTTTACTTCCCCTAAGATTAGTCTATAACGTCCATTTTGTTTAGCCACAACAATGAAACCAGTTCTCCTAACTTCTTTCGTTCGCTTATCATTAAATCAATATCACCTTGACTGAATTTTACTTTGTATTTAGCTTCTATGAGATAATTCCTTACCTCAGGAACAGCATAGCGCTCGGATAATTCTCCTAATTTTTTGTTTATATCTCCTGTTTTTTGGTCAATGCATTCTTTTAAGTCCTCCACTTGTGTTGCCAAGCCATCCACTTTTGTATCACATGTTTTTGTAGCCATGATCCCAAAGGACCCCATTCGGGAGGTAATTTGCTTAAAATATCTTCTTCAATCCTTTCCATAACTTGCTTTTTAATTTCTGCTTTTCTTGTTCTTTAGCAATATTTTTGGTTTTTCGTTATTTCTAAAATGCCTGTACTCACCCTTTGCGGCGAGGATAGTATAGGAGTTTTCTTTGCGAAGATAAATAAAAAAGCACTTAGCATCCATTCAGCAGTGGTGTTTACGGATTTTTTGTTGTAGTTTTATTATACCATCTATAAGTGCTTCGGGTCGTGGAGGACAACCAGGCACATACACATCTACGGGGATGATTTGATTAACCCCTTTGACTACATGGTATCCATGTTGCCAATAGGGTCCACCACAGGTGGCACAACTCCCCATCGCAATCACATATTTGGGTGTAGGCATCTGTTGATAGAGCCTGCGTATGCGTTCAGCCATTTTGTAAGTGACTGTTCCTGATACAATCATCAAATCGGCTTGACGAGGAGAGCTTCTTGGAAAAAGTCCCATTCTATCTATATCGTGATGACTTGCGCTTGCCGCCATCATTTCAATCGCACAACAAGCTAAACCGAATCCCAGGGGCCATAAAGAATTACTACGAGCCCATGCTAAGAAATCTTCTATTTTGGTTAACCATACTTCAGCGCTGCCGTCTTTCATACCACGGGGCACGATTAAAGGCTTCATATTGCGCTTTTGATAAAGGGGCATAAAGCTTCGGATAGCGTGGTTCCCGGCGGGGAAGCCATGTTAAATCCCCACGCCACCAAGCATAGCCATAACCAATAAGCAAAACTACTAAAAAAAACACCCCACTCCAATGTCCTTTACCCATCACCCATGGCAGCAAAAGCAACAGCTCCACCTCAAACAACAAAAACACAATAGTAATCGCTAAATAATTCGGATGAATAACCACTATTGGATTCACTTCTGTCGCTTCTCCACATTCATAAGGCGTTGTTTTCAAAAGCTCTTTCTTAGAACGTTGTAGCCATTGACTAATAAAAGCACTAATCAAAGTAATTAGCGTCCCCGTGATTAAAAAAATGATAAGTCTCATGACTTTTTCTTTAATGCTTGTTGAAGTAGCTCAGCAATATCTTGAACTTTCACTTTATCTTGTTGCTCAGCGTATTTGACACCATCAGTGAGCATGGTCATGCAAAAAGGACAAGCAACGGCAATGTAATTAGGATTTAAAGACAGGGCTTCTTCTGTACGTTCGGTACTAATGTCTTTTTTTCCTGGTTCTGGCTCTTTAAACATTTGTGCTCCTCCTGCACCACAGCATAAACCATTAGCACGACAACGCGGCATTTCTACCAAATGCGCATCTAATAATTGCAACAGCTTTCTTGGGATTTCATAAATTTGATTTGCTCTTCCTAAGTAGCAAGAATCATGATAAACGATCTTTTTTCCTTGGAAAGCTCCGCCTTCAATGGTTAAACGTCCTTCTTCTATAAGTTTTGCGATGAAGGTGGTATGGTGGTATACTTCGTAATGTCCGCCCAGTGCGGGATACTCATTTTTTAACGTGTTATAGCAATGGGGGCAGATGGTCACAATACGTTTTACTTTATAGTGATTAAGCGTTTGGATGTTTTGCATTGCTTGCATTTGGAATAGGAATTCGTTTCCTGCGCGTTTAGCGGGGTCGCCTGTACAGGTTTCTTCTGTTCCTAAAACGGCAAACTTTACCTTAGCATGCCACAGAATTTTCACAAACGCGTGAAGGACTTTTTGGGCTCGGTCGTCAAAAGCGGGGGCGCATCCAACCCATAACAAAACCTCTAACGCCTCAGGATTATGCTCGTACGCTGAAATATGCTCTACTTGCATCTTTATTCCTCAGTTATTTTTTCAGCCCATTTGAAGCGGTCTGCTGCGGCAAAGGGCCAAGGTGCTCCATTGTTTTCAATATTATTAAACATCGCCATCCAAGGCTCAGGCACCTTGCTCTCCTCCATCACCTTATATTGCCGCAGTTGCATGATGATACGAACAGGATTGATGTTCACAGGACATTCCTCAGCACAAGCATTACACGTGGTACATGCCCAAACCTCCTCCTCAGAAATAAAATCCCATAAGGTTTTTCCATCAGGCTCCCACTCCCCTTTTTCTTCTATAACGTTTACAATCATTTCACAGCGGTCGCGAACATCCATCATGATTTTTCTCGGCGAAAGCTTCTTCCCTGTGATGTTTGCAGGACAAACCGCCGTACAACGACCACACTCCGTACAGGTAAAAGCACCTAATAAATCTATCCAAGAAAGGTCAAAAACATCTTTCGCACCAAAAGAAGGAGGCGTCTCTTCAGCACTCTCATCAAACTGTTCTTTTAAAATCGCCTCTACTTCTTTCTTTACGTTTTCGTCTATAGCAAACTTTCCTAAGGGCACTATGCCTGTGTCAGAATAATAAGTGTTTGGAAAAGCTAAAAAGACATGAAGATGTTTAGAATAAGGAATATAATTTAAGAAGGCAAAAACCCCAAGAATATGTGCCCACCAAGCACTTCGCTCGGTTAAAATGAGCGTCTGGGTAGGTAATTCTGAAAAAAAGGGGATTAAGAACTGACTAAAGGGAAAGAAGCCTGCTTTATGATAAGGAGCAACTTGACGCTGTTGTAGCACCTGGTCAGCAGCATTCATAATAAAGAGTGCGACCACTAAAGCAATTTCTGTCCATAAAATAATAGCAGCATCTATACGGGGCCAACCACGCATTTCAGGCTTCTCAAAACGCTCAACCCTACCACTATAACGACGAATAAGAAAAATCGTACAAGCAATAAACACCAATAACATGAATACTTCCGCACCTAAGGTAATTACATTATAAAACAACCCTAAAAATGGCGCTAAAAAACGATGCGTACCAAAAATACCATCTATCAAAATCTCAATGATTTCAATGTTAATGATTAAAAAACCTAAATACACACATAAATGAAGCAAAGCAGGAAAAGGACGTTTAAACATTTTCTTTTGTCCAAAGGCAATGAGTAGGACGTTCTTCCAACGTTGTTTTTTATGGTCATTTTTTACTTCTTTTCTTCCTAAAAGAATAGCTCTACGGATTCTTCGGACAGAACGGTAAAACAAGGCAATAGTGAAGAAAAGGGTAGCGACAAAGACAATTTGAGCGAGCATGCCAGCAAAAGTAATAAATGTTTGAAACAAACCCTTCATTTGCACATCCGCACTTTTTTTCTAACCTTTGCACCAGCCAAAAATAAATCGTGTATGCATATTATTCCTGTAAAGGAAATTCAGTCAAACGTACCCAGTATTATTTTACTCCATCCTGAGGACTTTTCTGAAGTTCAGCAACAGTGGCAACTTCAAAATCCCCCGAAAATAGATGACCAAACACAACCCCTCCTGTTAACAGATGCTAAAGGAAATCTTTTTTTACTTTCATTTGTTCAACCTAATAGCGACACAGAAGCCCTACGAAACGCCATATACGAAGGAATTCAATGGGCAGAAAAGTATCGTTATTCTTCTATTCAACTTCTATGCTATATCAAAGGGACCAAAGAGAAAGACCCACAATTACTAGGAAGAGCTTTAGGCGAAGTACCTATTTTGAGCACCTACCGCTTTTTGAAGTATTGTACTAAACAAGAGCCTTCTGCCATTGAAAAGGTGTTTATATGGACAGCAAATTCTATAAATGCTACCTATATTGAAGAAGGAGTAAAGATAGCTCGTGCGGTTTGCATAACAAGGGACTTAGTAAACGAGCCTCCTAATGTATTGAGTGCAAGGGAGTTAGCAAACAGAGCGCAGGAATACGGAAGACAATACGGGTTTTCTGTTGAGGTGTTTGACAAAGCGACGATTATGGCATTGGGTATGGGGGGCTTGTTAGCTGTTAACCGTGGTAGTGAAGAGCCTCCGAGATTCACTATTTTAGAGTGGAAACCTGAAAATTCTATCAATAAGCAGCCAATTGTTTTAGTTGGAAAAGGTTTGATTTTTGACACAGGAGGGTTATCTTTAAAACCCACAAAGGGGGCGATGGATGCGATGAAATGCGATATGGCGGGTGCAGCAGCGGTCTTAGGGACCTTTATTGCTGCTGCTTCCTTAAACCTCCCCTATCACCTCATTGGTTTAATGCCCTCAACAGACAACCGCCCAGGCAGAAACGCCTATACCCCCAACGACATCATCACTATGTACGACGGCACAAAAGTAGAAGTTAGAAACAGCGATGCCGAAGGAAGAATGATTCTTGCCGATGCTTTAGCCTATGCTAAACAATACAATCCCCAATTAGTCATTAACATGGCAACCCTCACAGGTAGCGCTATCATCGCCGTAGGCTACCACGCTATCGCTATGTATAGCACAGCAGACGAAGAAACTACTCAAAAACTCATTCAATCAGGATTTAGAACCTTTGAACGGGTAGTTCATCTGCCCCTATGGGAAGATTATGCCGAATTATTAAAGAGTGATATTGCCGATATTGCGAATGTAAGCGAAGTGCGTGCAGCAGGCTCTATTATAGCAGCAAAGTTCTTACAACATTTTGTTGATTATCCTTGGATACATTTAGACATTGCAGGTCCGGCATATCTTCCCAGCGCACGAACTTATCGTCCTAAGTATGCTACGGGGGTTGGAGTTCGGCTACTGATAGATTTTATTGCTCAACTCTCATAAAACGATGGGATTGCTCGTTACTACTTCCATAGACCAAGGCCTTCCTCCCCAACAACGCCCCATCATCGGTATCACTATGGGCGACCCCAACGGCATCGGACCTGAATTACTACTTAAAGCCTTTCATCAACCTAATTTATTACAATTCATCACACCCGTAGTGTACGGTTCTTTGAAAGCCATCAACTATTATGGCAGGCGCTATGAGATACGAATTGCTAACCTTCAACGAATTCGGAATGCTCGGCATGCAACTCCAAACAAAGTTAACTTTATAGAATGCGCCCCACAATTTGCCAATGTACAACCGGCACAACCGGCAAAAGACGCAGGTGAAGTCGCCCGTAGATGCCTTGAATACGCCCTAAGAGACATCCAAAAAGGCTTTTTAAACGCTATTGTAACCCTACCCATCGATAAACACACCATCTACTCCCCAAAATTCCCCTATAAAGGACACACAGAACTACTAAAAAAAGTCTTCCAAAAGGAAGAGGTGTTAATGTTAATGGCATACGAATCCCTTCGTGTTGCGCTGCTAACAGTCCACATTCCACTAAAAAAAGTCCCTGAATCCTTAACCGCTTACAATGTCTATGCCGCTATTAAGACCCTACATCAGGGACTAAAACAAGATTTTTTCATCCATCAACCTAATATAGCTGTTTTAGCATTAAATCCCCATGCTGGCGATAGGGGTTTAATAGGAGAAGAAGAACGAATTATAGAACAAGGGATTTTACGCGCTAAGAAAGAAAATATTTTAGTGGAAGGTCCTTTTCCTGCAGATAGTTTTTTTGCTACGAATAAACACCGCTATTTTGATGGTGTTTTGGCTATGTATCATGACCAAGGGTTGATTCCTTTTAAATATATAAGTCAAAACAAGGGGGTGAATATTACGCTTGGATTGCCGATTGTTCGCACAGCACCTGACCACGGTGTTGCTTATGATATCGCAGGAACGAACAGCGCTGACCCTGCCAGCTTCATCAACGCGCTTTATTATGCCGCAAAACTTTATAAAAATCGTCAAGAGTTCAATGCTATGCCCCCTCCCCTACAACCACAAGATATAACTCAATTCATGTCCCCAGAAGAACAAGCACAAAGTGAAGAAGACCAATTACAGCGTTTGGAAGATACTAAAGAATAAATGCGTTTAACACGCTCCTTTTTGCTCTATTTATTTGCCAGTGGTATCCACCAAGCCATCGCTTTTTTATTACTCCCCGTCTTAACTTATTACTTAACTCCCGAAGATTATGGTATTCTACGACTTTACAACCTTTATGTGTTTCTTCTATTGGGTATTGTCTCTTTACGTAGTGAAAACCTTTTTTTTGTAGAATACTTTACGCATCCTCCAGCTTACCAAACACGACTTTTTTCTACTATAGCGCTATTTCCCA
>WFXK01000183.1 GCA_015490695.1 Bacteroidota bacterium
GAGCTGCTCCAAAGAACGCTATTACAAGCTGAAGAAACTTCTCAAAAAACCCTTGAAAACGCAAAAAAAGAAGCCGCTATCATCATTAAAGAAGCACAACAAAAAGCGCAAAAATTACTTAATGAATCTCAAGAACAATACCATAAACTACAAATAGAAATCCAACAATTACAACATAAACGAAGAGAAATTTTAGAACAATTACAATTGTTCCTCCAATCGCAATTACAACAAGTTCGCAGTTATGTAGAGCAAATTCCTAAAGAGTCGCCCCCCGAACCTCAAGAAAAAAAACTTTTAGACACACCTGCACCAAGCGATACTGCCTCCATTATAAAAGATATTTCTGAAGAACTATGATTTTATCCGATAGCGCTATCTTAGAAGCGATTAAAAAAGGAGAAATTGTTATAGAGCCGTTCCGAAGAGAATGTCTTGGTAGCAACAGCTATGATGTCCACTTAGGAAAAACTCTTTTAGTCTATAAAACGCCTATTTTAGATGCCCGTAAACCCAATCCTACGGAAGAAATTGAAATTCCACCTGAAGGATACGTGCTTCAACCCGGAATTTTATATTTAGGAGTCACAGAAGAATACACCGAAACCCATAAATATGTTCCTTTCTTAGAAGGGAAAAGCAGCGTAGGACGATTAGGTATTGATATCCATGCCACAGCAGGAAAAGGCGACATCGGATTTTGCAATACATGGACTTTAGAAATTTCTGTTGTTCAACCAGTACGTATTTATGCTGGCATGCCTATAGGACAACTCATTTTTTTTGAAGTCAAAGGAGAGGTGTTGGTTCCCTACAATAAGAAAGCAACAGCAAAATACAATCGCAAAACGCATAAGCCTGTTGCCTCTATGATGTGGAAAAATAAATTTTGATATTTGCACCCGCAATGAGCCGCAGCAACAGAAACTTATTGATAACCTCTACCCTAAGCCTTGCAATGATTTATTTTATTCTTGGTCTATTTCTCTTCTTAGGCATCTTAGGTATTTTTATTCCTGAGATTGCTTTGCGTCAACAACGTCTACGTTTAATGCTACGCCATGATGTTAGTCAAGAGCAAATTCAAAATTTGCAGATGCTTTTACGAAAACAGCCTTATGTAGCAGCCATCACATACGTTTCTCCTGAAGAGGGGTTAAGGCGTTTACGCTTAGGGAAAGATTTCATGCAAGCCATGGAAGGCTTTAACCCCATCCCCCCAGCTCTTGAAATCCAACTAAAAGAGCCTTATTTGTCTCCAGAATGGATTGAACGCATCAGCCACGACCTCATTACCTTTGACGAAGTCTATGAAATCAGCTATCCATTGAAATTACTGAAAGAACTTCAAAAAAAGCGTTTTCTTTATTTACAATTAGCCGTTGCTGTAGGGATTTTACTGCTTATTATCACTTATCTTTTAGTCTTCAATACGATTAAATTGGTTATTTTTTCCAAACGTTTTTTAATCCGCACTATGCAGTTGATTGGTGCCACACGCTCTTTTATAGAAAGACCTTTTATTCGCTGGGCGATTTTTCAAGGGTTCATTGCTGCTGTATTAGCGATTTTAATGCTTTATAGCCTCTTGCTTCTTAGCAGTCAAGAATATTTGAACCTTTTAGACATTCATCTTATTTTGCGACAACCCCCGGTACGTTTTCTGTTTCTTGGACTGCTTATGGCTGGCATTATAATGAGTTGGCTAAGCAGTAAACGCGCCCTGCATAAATATCTTAATAAATCCTTAGAAGAGTTAAACTAAAATCCTATGGCACAACAAGAGTTTCCATTAAAGAAAGCAAATGTGCTGATTATAGCGGCTGGCGTTGTATTGCTAATTATTGGCAACATTATTCTTGCCTCGGAACCCTTTATAGACATTAAAAACTATTCCAACGCCCTTTACGTCGCCCCTTGGGTGCTTATGGCAGGATTCGTTACTATCGCTATCGGTATTCTCTATAAGCCTAAATCGTGAATCTCTGGAAAGCCCTCTTTCTGGGAATCCTCCAAGGGTTAACCGAATTCCTACCTATCAGCAGTAGCGGTCACTTAGAACTGCTACAAACTTTAATGAAAATCCCTCCAAAACAACATCTTGAAATAGAACTTTTAGTCCATGTTGCCACTACCCTAAGCATTCTCACCGTTTTTAGAAAAGATATTTGGCAATTAAGAAAAGATGTTCAATATGTTTTTTGGGTTTTCTTAGCTGCTATCCCCGTCGGAATTGTCGGTGTATTTTTTAAAGATAAGGTAGAAATCCTTTTTCAAGGGCATTTTTTGTTGTTAAGTGTTGCATGGTTCGTTACTGCGTTCTTTTTGTTTGCTACTCGATGGTATAGAAACGGAAAATCTTTAAACCTTTGGCGGGTATTGGTGATTGGGGTTGCGCAAGCGCTTGCTGTTGTTCCTGGAATCTCTCGTTCTGGAACCACCATCAGTACAGCACTGCTTTTAGGTGTAAACAAAACCGAAGCGGCTCGGTTCAGCTTCTTAATTGCCATTATTCCTATCATGGGTGCTGCTGTCTTAGGCTATGTGCCTATTACACTACCTTTTCCGGTTGCTTTAACCGCGTTTCTGAGCGCCTATATCGCAGGCTACTTCGCCTGTAAATGGATGATAACTTTAGTCCAACGTGTCCAAATTCACTATTTTGCTTATTATTGCATCGTATTAAGCATTATTGCCCTGCTGCTAAGATGAGTAAAGACCTCATTTTATTGATTGATAAACCTTTAGGCTGGACCTCTTTCCAAGTAGTGCAATGGGTAAAAAAACATTTGAAAGTAAAAAAAGCAGGCCATGCAGGCACCTTAGACCCCTTAGCAACAGGTTTGTTAATTGTTGCGACAGAAAAAAAAACCAAAACCCTAAGTACCTACCAAGATTTGCCCAAAACTTATATAGCACAACTACGCTTAGGATTCACTACCCCTTCCTATGATGCAGAATTTCCCCC
>WFXK01000184.1 GCA_015490695.1 Bacteroidota bacterium
AGATGGTAATCTCATTGTGCTATATGCCACTGATAAAGAACAACAATACCCCTACATAGAACAAGCAAAACACTTAAATTACAAAGTTTTACTATTTGACCAACCTGTCATAGACCAAAGCTTCATTGGCTTTATAGAAAGCAAATGGGAAAAAACTTTCTTACGTAGGGTGGATTCCGACACCATAGATAAATTAATAGATAAAGGTATAGAAAAAGTCGGCGGACTCTCAGAAGAAGAACAAAAACGTTTAGTAAAATTAGTTAAAGACACTTTGACAGATGTCAAATTCCCTATAGAAGCCCAATATCTAAGTGTAGAAGCACCTCCGTTACAATTAGTAGTTTCGGAATACGACAGACGCCTAAAAGATATGCTTCAAGGCTTTTTACAAAAAGATGAAAAAATTCCCGTACATTATCGGGTAATCATCAACACCGCTCATAGCGTTTGGTCAAAGATTTTATTATTACCTGAAGAGGATGCTAAAAGACGAATTAAAGTTTTATATCATCTTGCCCAATTACCCTTAGGATTACTAAAAGGTGCTACTTTAACTCAATTCAGTAAAGAAGTAGTGGAACTATTATAAAGAAAACGAAAGCACAACTTTCCCCATTACTTGATTTTGCCGTAGAAGCTCAAAAGCCTGAGAAACAGCAGTATAAGGAAGAACTTTATAAATAACGGGTTTCAATTTTCGTTGTTCGTAGTATGGAAGGAGTTTTTGTAGTTCATTACGAATTCGTGTTTTTAGACTTAAAGGTTGATTTCTTAGCGTAGAAGCGATTAAACGTAAGTTTTTCTTTAACCACAATGCGGGTTTGAGGGTAAAGGGCTGTTTTGCCCCCAAAAGCCCGATGATAACCCAACGACCTTGAAAAATAAGCAGCTGTTCATGCAGCGTACAATAACGGGCGTTAGCCACCGTGTCCCAAATAATGGCAATTTCATTCTTAAAAGTATTCAATAACTTGGATTCAAAATCTTTGTCGCGATAGCAAAAAACGTTTTCTACTGAAAAATGTTTTTTTAACCATTGTTGTTTTTCTTCTGTACCTGTAACAGCAATTGCTTTTGCTTTCCAATGGTCAATCAACTGAAGCGCTGTGGTACCTATTCCCCCTGCCGCACTATAAACAAGTACTTTTTCTCCCGCGTTCAAGTTAGCCAACATTTTTAGGTTATAGTAACAGGTAAATAATGCTTCAGGTAAAGCAGCACCTTCTTCAAACGTTAATGAAGAGGGTAGAGGCAAACATAGCGACTCAGGTAATACAATATGAGAAGCATAAGCACCTGAAGGCGAAAGAAACATCACTTTATCTCCTTCTTTGAACTCTTTGACTTCTTTACCAACAGCCTCAATCACGCCGCAGCCCTCTAAGCCTAAAATATCGGGAGCACCCTTAGGAGGAGGATAAAGCCCTTTGGCTTGTAATAAATCTGCACGATTGACCCCAAAAGCCTTGATGCGAATAAGCACATGCCTTTCAGGTAACTTCTCTGGTAAAGGGCTAGAATACCAGCGCCCTTCTTGATGCTTATAATAACGTAAAGCCTCCATAGGAAAAGACGAATTAAAAAATCCCTTTTGATTGCTACAATACTTTTCGCAATGGTCTTAAAAAGCAGTTGAATGGTTAGCCATTTACGCGTTTTATCTTTTAATTTTGCCCAAAATAACTTTATTCTCCTATGAAGAGTAAATACGTCGTGTTACTCTGTTTGGTAAGCATAAACCTTTATAGCCAAATTGGAATAGGGACGACTACACCCAATCCTAAGGCAATTTTAGACATTTTTGCCACAGACAAAGGGATTTTAATCCCACGACTTACTTCTGCTCAAAGGGATGCGATTGTAAGTCCTCCTAATGGATTGTTGATTTACAATCAGCAAGTAGATAGCTTTCAATATTATAGTACTTTGCAGGGAGGATGGGTGAATCTATTAAGCGGTTTAGAAAGCCCATGGACGCGGGGACCGGGCGGCGTGCTGTATCCGACTAAAATTGGCGATGTTGTAGGGATTGGAACCAATGCTCCTGCAGCAGATTTACACATTGTTCGCGGCGGCGGACCAGAGTTCATCATGGAAAAACAAGGTAGCGGTGAACGTTTCCAAATCCGTGTGACAGGGGTAGAAACCCTCTTAGGAACTTTAGACCCATCCGATTTGCTTATTCGCACGGACGGCACAGAGCGAGTCCGTATCACTGCAAACGGTAATATCGGCGTTGGAACAGCAACACCCGACCCAACAGCATTATTAGAACTTAATAGCACTACTCAAGGGTTTTTAGTTCCTCGTATGACACAAGCAGAACGAGCTGCCATTGGTGGCGGAGCACCAGCAACAGGCTTGCTGGTCTATGAAACCGATGTAGATCCCGGCTTTTGGTACTTTGATGGCCTTTCATGGAGAAAGCTTTTAGATAACGGTGCTCCTGATAACGATTGGACTTTTTCAGGAACAACCTTAAGTGCTAATCCCAATGCTATTGCCGTCGGAATAGGAACAACTACCCCTGCTGCAGGTTTGGAAATCGTGGCAAATACCGCCAATGGAGTGATGCCAGAAATCAAAGTGGTTTCTGATAATATAGCCACTAGTACCTTATTGCGTTTAATGACGTATGATGGTGCAGGTGCTGGAAGTACTATAGAAATGTATTCAGGGCGAGGGACTGCATCATCCCCAGGACAAACCGCAGCAGGTGATAACTTAGGTAGAATAGAGTTCTTCGGCTACGATGCAACAGGCGCTATAGTACCTGCAGCACGTTGGGAAGCGTTCGCTAATGGCGCTTTCACCTCCTCAAGCGCCCCTGTCATCATGCAAATGTTAGGATTTGATGCAACAAGCGGCACAATAGTTCCAAGACTCTATATCCACGAAAACGGCAACGTAGGTATCGGAAACTTTGACCCTTTTAATCCTCCTCAAGCAAAGCTTGCTGTGACTGGGGGAGCAGTTATTGGTAGCACATGGGCAACAACCAATCCTCCTGAACCTGACGGTTTGAATGTAGAAGGCCACGTAGGCATTGGAGCAATTGCGACAGCAGGTATAGCAACTCGTATCTGGGTACCGCCAGGCGACGCAACGACCCCAATTGCGCTAAGAGTCAATAACTATTACCAAGGTGCCAATAATAAGTATGGTCTTTGGCTTTACCTTTCCAGCGATGGAACCGGTATGTACCGCTATGGTATACACGTAGAAGCATGGCCCCCTAGTGGTGCGACACGACATCATGGTATTTTGGTTACGATTCCTTCAACAGGAACGCCGCTTAATGGTACGGCTTATGGACTTAAAATCGATATGCCTGTCAATGGTGGTACACAATACGGTATCTACGTATCCCAAGAACAATACAACTACTTCAGTGGTAGCGTAGGTATTGGTGCCTCTATACCTCAGTACAAACTCCACCTTGAGGATGCTCAAATGAACAATCATGTAACCTATATTCG
>WFXK01000185.1 GCA_015490695.1 Bacteroidota bacterium
ACTTTGAAGAGCTCCTTAGCAAACGTAGAAAAAACATTATACAAGTCTTATAGAAATAATCATAATTATAATAAATATCCAGTTTGGGCATTGATAGTTTTCAAGGAACTTTGCTCTGAGCTTCCAAAGTTTGTTATATCCTTTCTCTTTAGCGATTTCCCATATTTCTTTTGCTGTTAAAGGGCGTTTTTCTTCCTCTAAAACTTTTTTAGCCAATGTTAAAGCGGTCCATTTCTCCATGTTTTATAGCGTTCATTTTTGTTAACAGGATTATCTCAATAACAAAAACCAAAATTACCCATTTATTTTTGTTTTTCCAAAGTTTATTGAGTTTAGCTTTGAATTCTTGGGTCTATTTTCCGTGCAATGAAATCGGTAACTATTAAAGTACATAAAAATAAAAACGAAGTACATAGTGCAATCCCCAAGACCAAAGGGTAATCTCTTTGCAATAAACTTTGCACCATTAGGGTTCCTATGCCGGGCCAATGGAAGATGTATTCTATGAAGAAGGTTCCTGCGATGAGGGAAGCAAACCAATTGGTAAAAGAAGTAAACACAGGCAAAAAAGCATTGGGCAAAGCGTGTTTGACAAGTACTTCCAAGGTACTTAGTCCTTTTGCTTTGGCTGTGGTCAAATAAGGTTGATGGAGTTCACGTAAAAGGCTTTGTTTTTGTAAATGATACAAAACTGCGATAGGACGAACTGAAAGACTAAAAAAAGGAAGCCAAAAATAACGGCTATCCCATTGTCCAAATTGTTCTATGTAACCCGAAGAGGGAAGCGAAGGGAAAAATAGAATACTTATAAACACCAATACAATAGCAGCAAAAAAAGAAGGCAGTGCCATACCGATAGAAGCCAAAAAATCTATGCTCCGGAGTTGAAACATGACGCTTAAGATAGCTAACAACAAAGCGGTGGTTAAAGCGAAAAGTAAAGAAGGAAGTATCAACAAAAGGGTTGCTTTTAAATGTTTTAAATAAAGGTATAAAACGGGCTGTTTATACACGAAAGAAACGCCTAAGGAGGGGAGTCCTATCCAGAAGTTTTTTATGTACCAGCGATAGGGTAGCTGTTGTTGGGTATTGGTTCCGAAGGGTAAAAGGCTTTTGCTGTAAAGAAGGAGTTTTTTCCAGAAGGGTTGGTCCCAGCCTAAGTGTTTATTAAGTTGTCGTAGTACTTGTTGGTCACCTCGTTGGTCGCTTAAAGCGTCAGCAGGGTTGCCTAAGAGAGTAAATAAAAAGAAAAAAAGCAGTATGACTCCCAAGAACGCTCCAGCATAGACACTAAGGCTCTTGCCCTTCATCTAATTCGTAGTCTAACTTTTCATGCTCTTCTATGAGATGAACATAATTTTGCTTCACTAAAAACTTGCCAACGCCTTGTAAACGCCATTTCTCTTTTATGCGTTTATCATGTCCCACAAAATGATAAAAAACATCAATTTCATTTCCTTTTCTTTTGATAGCAATGTAAGTGATGATTTGAAAAGTTTGTTCGCTATCGGCTTTTTTATAGCAGGTATAAAGGTCTTCTAAGATTTCGGGTTCGTGTTTAAACCATTGATGGACTAAGTGTTTATGGGCTTTACTGCATTGATGCCCTAAGCCTAAGGCGTCGGTGAGTAAGCAATGCAAAGTGCCATGTTGGTGTTTGCAATCGCCGCCGGCACGCATAGCATAATAGGCTAAAATCGCTTTTTCTGGTGCGCTTAACTTCTGTATCGCTGAACGATTGACTTCCCATCCCTGTTGCGTTTTGCGCATAATCCATAAAGTATCGTGGTCTTGGGCTTGAAGGAAAAATGCCCACAGAAAAAAAAGTACTCTTTTCATTTCTAAGAAACGTTTATCGTTGTTCGTTGATAGATTTGCTGGGTTTCTGGTCCATAGGAGACATAGACGATAGGTTGTTGCAGCTGCTTTTCTATGAATTCGCAGAAGGTTTCAAAGTGGGTATCGTCTATTAGTTGGGCGTTCCAAGAGGGGAAGGAGTGGAATTGGTCTTGATAGAAGACTTGCACTTGGGGTAATTTTGCTAAGACGTCGGCTTTGGTCATGATAAGTTGAGTAACGCCATTGATTTTACAGGCGTATTGTAAGGCATTGAGGTCTAACCATCCGCAGCGGCGGGGTCTGCCTGTTGTTGCTCCATATTCCTTCCCCCACTCCCGCAATCGGCTTGCTAAAGGCTCTTGCAGTTCTGTTGGAAAAGGTCCTTGCCCTACACGAGTCATGTATGCCTTAAAAACTCCAAATACTTCTTTAATAACGTTTGGCGGAACTCCTAAACCTGTATAAACCGAACCACTGACCGTATGCGTGCTGGTAACATAAGGGTAAGTACCAAAATGCAGGTCTAATAAAGTACCTTGTGCCCCTTCCGCAAGAAGACGCTCTTGGGTACGATAACAATACTCTATCCATGCTTGCGGGGACCAAAGCTTTAGTTTGCCTTCTTTAAGCCATTGCCGCATGGTCTCTACACTTTGCCAAAAGTCATCCAAAGAAGGCGGTTCGCTTTCCCATAGCCGCAACCACTGCTGATGATACTTCCATAAAAAAGTGTTTTGAATTGCTTTAGGATTTTCCAAAAGCGTTTTTAGCGGGATACCTTGTCGCAAGGCTTTGTCAGCATACGCAGGTCCTATACCTTTTTTCGTTGTGCCAATAGCACCTTTCCCTCGGGCTTGTTCTAAAAGCACATCTATTAAAAGGTGTGTGGGCAAAATAACTTGTAAGGCTCCACTCAAATGGATGGTTTTATCTATTGCTTGGCTTTCTTGAACAAAAACGGGGGGATAGAGCACCATGCCTGGTCCTAAGAAGACTTTTACTTGGGGTAAGACCGCTGCAGCGGGTAAATGATGAAAAATAAACTTTTTTCCTTGATGGATTACGGTATGTCCTGCGTTGCAGCCGCCTTGGAAGCGTGCCATCCAATCGTAATGGACACCTAAGAAATGGGCGATTTTTCCCTTCCCTTCATCCCCCCATTGTAATCCGACAAGAACGTCTACTTGAATCATTGAAGTGCTTCTTCTACACTGTCCCGAATATCAAAGATGGTGTCTAATTTCGTGATGTTTAATAAATTACGTACTGAACGGGGAGGATTACAAAGGATAAGGCTACCACCACGGTTTTGAATTTTCGTATAAAGCGAGATAAAGATACCTAAGCCGCTGCTATTGATGTACTGTAGTTCGCTAAAATCAAAAATAAAGTCTTTAATGCCCTTGTTTTCCAAGTAGTCTTGGATGACGGATGCGATTTCGTTGCGGTCTGCTTCATTAAAGAGTCTGCCACTGAGCCGAAAGATGGCTTTCCCGTCCCGTAACTCATGGGTAAACTTCATATCCTTCATCGCTTTAAGTTTTCACAATTGGGTTTACGGCAATACCCAAACAAAATTAAACTATGCTTTTGAATTTCAAAATCGTATCGCTCT
>WFXK01000186.1 GCA_015490695.1 Bacteroidota bacterium
CGTAGGGGTTTAGTGGGCTGTAAGTGGGAAGTGGTGGGGTAGTTATGACATTATGCGGGGGTACTTTTATGAAACTCAGGAAACTATGAAAGTTTCCTAAGTTTCCTACTGGGTAGGCACCGCGAAAAACCCGCACTGAGATTCCTCGCCTACGGCTCGGAATGACGCACAGTAATGGAATGACACACATAATCCAAACACAAGCAACGCAAAAGCTGCAGACTACAACGTATAAACCCAACAACGCCAAAAATTTCCGCAGCATGGTGGCAGTAGCGTCATGCCGAACGAATGTGAGGCATCTAAAAACTTTTCCTATCTTCGCTCTACAATGAAACGCTTGCCCATCGGCATACAAGATTTTGAAACCCTTATCAATAGTAACTGCTACTATGTAGACAAAACCCCCTTTATCTATGATTTAGTCCAAAAAGGGAAGTTCTTTTTTCTTTCGCGTCCTCGGCGTTTTGGAAAAAGTCTTTTTGTCTCTACCATCAAAGCAGCTTTTGAAGGGAAAAAACACTTATTCAAAGGTTTGTTTTTAGAAAACCATTGGGATTGGCAAGATGTCTATCCTGTTATCTTTATCCAACTAAGCACTGATGTTATTGCTTCAGAAACCGATGCTTATCAGCTAGTCATAAACCAATTACAAAGCAATGCTTTAGAACTGAATGTTGAATTACAAATCCAAGAAAGCCCAGGACTAACCCTCCAAGACTTAGTGTTGAAAGTATATAAACGTTTCCAAAAACCGGTAGTTTTACTATTAGACGAATACGATAAACCGCTGTTAGATGTATTACCTGACCTTGATAAAGCCTTCAAGATACGCAGATTACTACGGCGTCTGTATGCACCTATTAAAAGTTTGGACCCTTACTTAAAATTTGTGTTCATTACTGGCGTTAGCCAGTTTACAAAGGTTTCGTTGTTCAGCGAATTGAATAACTTAGAAGACATTACTCTAAACCCTGATTTTGGAAACATTTGTGGCTATACCCAGAAAGAGTTAGAAACCGTTTTCAGTGAACGACTTCATGATGTTCCTCTTGAAGCGCTTAAAGACTGGTATAACGGCTATTATTATCTGGCAGACACCCTATACAATCCTTTTGATGTTCTGCTTTTTCTTAGAATGAAAAAGTTTCGTTCTTTTTGGTTTGAAACAGGAACGCCTACATTTTTAGCAGAAATCTTAAAAAACCATCCTATTTTTATTCCAGAATTAGAATCTCTTTGGTACGACCATACTTCATTAGTTTCTGTTGACATAGAACGCTTAGAACCGATAACTTTAATGTTTCAAACAGGTTATTTAACGATTAAAGAGGTTTTTGAGGGTTATGGGGTACCACGATATAAACTTTCTTATCCCAATAGGGAGGTGGAAGAGAGTTTGAATAGGTTTTTGATAAAAGGGTGGTTAAATAGGGATAGTTATTATACCAATCGTCATATAGAATTATTGATGCGGGCATTTATTGAGAAAGCTTTTGATAGAGTACAAGAGATTTTCAATCAATTGATTTCTGGGATACCCTATGATTGGTTTCGTAGGAATGCTTTATCTAAGTATGAGGGTTATTGGGCATCTATTTTTTACATGGCATTAAAAGGTACGGGATTACCCTCATGGGGTGAAGATACTACGAACACGGGTCGGATTGATATGGTAGTGGAGTTAAAAGATGCTTATGTGTTGTTAGAGTTCAAGATTGGCAGCGAGGGCGATGAGGTGCAAGCAATTGAACAGATGAAAACAAAAGGATATGCACAGAAATATACTGATAAAGGTAAAGAAGTTATTCTTTTAGGTTTGGTGTTTGATAAGGAACGTAGAGGTTTAGTGGGCTGTAAGTGGGAAGTAGTGGAGTAGTTATGACATTATGCGGGGGTATTTTTAGGCAACTATGAAAGTTTCTTGGGTTTCTATAACAAAAAAGCACATGAGAAAAATTCGTACTGAGATTCTTCGCTTACGCTCGGAATGACGCATTCAAAACGGAAGTGACGCACTAAGCCAAACACAAACACTGCAAAAACTACAAATCATGCACGCGAACTCAGTAGCGCCAAAACCCCGCAGCATGGTAGCTGCCGCGTCATGCCGAGCGAAGCCGAGGCACCTTAAAAAAATAAAGCTCCCCAACACAGTAGAACTACTTGCTTCCGCCTCAGGGTAATGCCTCCGAGACAGGTAAGAAAGTAATGTTTACTATGGTACCAACTGAAGTCTATCGCAATAAAAAACACTGTAACCGCTTAACAAAAACTTACTGATTATCAATAACTTTTTATATAGGGCAGCATGGGATAAGACACTGCAGGCAGTTCCACAACAAATGGGAATAAAAACCTCTTCTTTTCTTCCACGTCAAGACGTACCCGATCGCTTCATCGTGGCTATCATTGAACAGCTGTGCCAATAACAAAGATGCTCGTTAGAAACTTTCATGGATACTTTTGTAGAGTACTGGATATTTCAGTATACCCAACGGGCTTACTATCCTTATTATAGAATGTTTCCCAGTGTGGCAAAGTTTTTAGAAAACTTAGATAAAGTCATTCATCGTAATGTAAGGCAAACAGTTCCTGGGAGTAATCCTCCTCGTTTTGTAACAGAGTGGAGAGATGCAAAAACGCTTCTTGTTCACTATAAATCACAAAGGGGATTAGTGTCATTTGCTGTTGCGCTCATTAAAGCACTTGGGAAGTACTTCAAAGAGCCTATTGAAGTCAAACTGTTGAATAATCACCTCATAGAAGTTAAGTTTCTTTATGACCCAAATGCTTCAAAAATCCTTGAACACTCATAGGTTTTACTCTAAAGCCGTTTTCTTCCATAAGTCTTGCTAAAAGTGCACTTTGTCCTCCTGTAGGACATAATAACCAATAAAACGCTTCTTTATTCCAGTGTAGGCAATCGCTCCATGCTTCGTTAAAAAGATAACGTTTCAGTGGCAAGGGTACTTGTTTGAGCGCTGAAGGTATTTCTTCTTCTTCGCCGATAAAGATAATAGTGCCTTCTAAGGTAGTTTGCTCCTCTTTTGCTTCAATGGGTTTTAATAAGTGATAAATACTTTTTTGTTCTATTGCGTGCTGTAGTACTTCCTTAGGAAAGTTTTCCATTAAAGCGCTGAGGTTTTCATAACGGGCTTGAGTTTTGACTTTTTTCGTTGCTAAGGCGCAAAACTCTTTTCCTTTATATGCTTTTTCATAAAGTCCCCAACGATGGGCTTCATCAATGATTTGCTGCTTAGGAGTCGCTAATAATGGACGCAGCACGAAAAAAGTAGTAAAGCGGTCCAGCACTGTTAAGTTCCTTAGGGTTTGGGTAGAGACTTGCCCAATAGCTTCTCCTGTTGCCAAAGCATCTGCTTTAAGTTCTTTAGCTAGTTGTTCAGCACATTGATAGAAAACAACCTTCAATGCAAGGTTTTGATAAGGGGCGGGGAGTTTACGTAGTTGTTCTACGACCTCTACAAAAGGGATTTTTATTAACACATCAGGGGCACCGTGTCCCCAGTGTTGCCGTACATAGCGAGCAGTTTCTAAAACGCATTGCCATTGCTCAGGATTTCCTAAGTCAAAGTAAACGAAATAGAGTCCGATACCTACTTGATAGAGTTTTAAGGCGGCGATGGGGGAGTCTAAGCCACCTGAAAAGAGCAGTAGTGCTTTTCCTTCGCTGTTTACGGGGAAGCCACCCATGCCCTCAAAGACCATGGTATCGGTATAAAAGTAAAATC
>WFXK01000187.1 GCA_015490695.1 Bacteroidota bacterium
TATAAGAAGTATCGCCTGTACAGGGGTCTATCATGGGCGAAGGCAACCACGGTGTTAAAGCAACAGGATTGCCACAACCTCCGATAACAGTAAAATTCAGAGCCAAATCGCTCGTATCTAAGTTAATGGAATTTTCACATGCTCTATAGGCTTTAGCAAATAATCGGTAAATGTGATTGGCAGAATCTATGCATTCATAGTATAGTTCAAGCCCTTGAAGATGGGTTGCTTGAGAGAGGATAACGCAAGCGAGTAAAATCCCTATGCGGCGCAACATACCCAACCTTGATTTTTACCAAGGTAGCAAAATTAGAAGTTTTCCTTTAAAAATGGAGACTCCCTTTTTGTCTATGGTAGCATTTTCCCCTTTAGCGGTCTATTTCTTTGGAATTTTGGTTAATAGCTCTTGGGGAATCGGCTATCTACGCAAATGATTACATCGCCTTTTTCTAAATGTTCCTTTTCTAAAGCGTTGATTTGGTCTTGCTCTACGGTAGCAATAACAAAAATTTTTAATTTCGGTTTTTGCTTTTTAAGATAATAAACAATGCCTTCGTGGTAGTTAGAATGGTAAGCGCCGTTGAAGTGTAGGAAAAGCATTCCTTTTTTCCAGTGTTTAAGGATGGATTCTGCCATGGTGGCATCTTTTAGGGCTTGTGCATAGACAATTTTCCATGAACCGCCGTGCCCTGCTCCCATCGTAAGCATCGCCCGATAACTCTGTAAAGTCGTATCTACCTCCAAAGGCAAACGAACAAAATAACGATGGGCTTCCTTAGGCAACTGCTTTAATCCCTCTATACCTTTTTTAAATACCCATTGCGCATAACGCCTTGGAACATTCGTCGCAATAAAACGTAATTGATGCCTCTTAGCGAAATCTAATAAAGGCTTATAATCCGTTTCAAAATTATTCCAACACTTCGCCTCTTGACAAAACTGCCGTTCGGTGATAAACCCTTGTAAATATTCATCAATAATCAATTGGTCATCTCGTTCAAACATTTCAGCACCAAGGATTAACTGCACTTTTTTATGGTCGTAAAGGTCCTGAGTAAGCACCCTTTGAAACCAATGGGCAATAGGATTGTTGTGTAATTCCCCAAAAAGAACAATATCGCTTTGGAGGGCTTGTTGAAGCATTTGCTCGTAAGTAATCGGTTTTCCTTCGCTATTGAAAAGCTGATAAGGACTTTTTTGCGCCCAAACTATCGCAATCCCGATAACGAATAAAAACGCTCTCATGGATTTTCTTTTTTACGTTGTTTATTTAGCCATTGTAAAAGGTTATCAAAGTCTTTACGAAGATAAATGCCTCCTCCCCGAGCAGTAGACATCAAACGATTGCTTAAACCCCAGTTTTCCCGATTAAATACCACCAAACTTAATTGTCCTTGCAACGGATTTTTCGGGTCAGGATGTAAAGGAAATAAACGAATCTCAATACGAATGTTCCCAAGCGTCATTTGACGATTAGCACTGTTGACTACTGCCCCATTACGCTCTATGTGAACTCGGTCCTGAAATAAAGAAGCCTGAAGATTTAAGTTTACCTCGTTAAACTGCGTAGAGACAATAGCAATTTCTAAATCTTCTCCTAATTCTTTCCCGACTAATTGGGTCAATTGCGCTGATAAAAATTCCGAAACGTTTGTTGCTAATCCTGCTGTAGCGGTAGTAACGGCAGAAAACTGAGATGGTGGTAGAAAAGTACCAAAGGCTAATAAACTGAAAACTTGTCTGTTGAGCTCTTGAACGTCATTTTGAATCGTTTTTAAATACGAGACCACAGAAGTGGCTTGCGCGTAGTTTAACTGAGGAAGCACAATACCGAAAGAAATCAATGGATGTTGCATAGTGCCTTCCATGTAAAGTACTACTTCTACAGGTATACGTGATTTCAGGGTGCTATCAAAGGCTTGTAAAGAGGCTTGGGTGCGGTACAACGCTTCTATATGCAGCTGTGCATCATAGGGGTCACCTTTCCACTCTAAGGAACTCCCTTTTTCAATCACAAAACGCTTAGTAAAGAAGTTTTGTAAGGTGAATAAATAATCGCCTTGAAGCACTTCGTAAGTACCGAATAGCTGCAAGTCTCCATAAGAGGTCATTACGTAGCGTAGTTGTCCACTACCCCGAACCCGAATCATGTCGCCTAATGCTTCATCAAAAATAATGCGTAACTCTGCTGAAGGCGTCACCTCTAAATTCATTGCAAGGTCTAAAGCAAAAGAACGCTTATGCTTCTTATGGGAACGTTGCTGTGTTTTGGTAACAAAATGAATGTACGAAGGCATTAAACTCTCTTCATACTCTTCTACAGGAATGTTTATTAAAGTTCCTTTTGCAATTTTTGCCTCTCCACTAATTTTCAGCGATGTCCATGTGCCTTGAACCTTACCTTTGGCATAATCTACTTTTAGTTTCCCATAAAAATAAGGATTATCTGCTTTTGTTGTGTGCATCACCCAAAAATCGCCTATCCCCTCATAAGTGAGCTCATATTTTAAGTCCTTGAGATAATGATGGTTGGCGCTTAAGTGAAGACGATAGGCATTCCCCTCTTTGTCTTTTAAAGTCAAGGAATCGGAAGTGATGTGATGTTGCGTAAAGTGTAAAGAGCCGTTTAGTGTAAAAGG
>WFXK01000188.1 GCA_015490695.1 Bacteroidota bacterium
GCCATTGTGGTGGTTAATACCGCTGTGTTTTTTGGGATTCCGTAAAGAAGAAGCTTTGCCTGTGTTTATCCCACTGAAGTGGGAGTATCGTACTGTGGAAAATAATGCTTTCAAACCCGGAGAAGTCTTAGTTTTTAGAGTGCACTACGGCTGGTTTACCGCAGGAACGGCAACCTTCCGTATAGAACCAAAATATTATAAATATAAAGGTAGACTCTGCTACCTCATCAGAGGTGAAGGGCGCTCAGCAAAAACCTTTGACTGGTTCTATAAAGTACGGGACTTTTTTGACACCTACGTGGATAAAGAAGGACTATTTCCCCATTACTATGAACGAATCGTCAATGAAGGCGATTTCCACTACTACGACCGAGTGTTTTTTGACCATAAAAATGGAATTATCAAAGGTAAACAGGGGATTTTTAAGACAGAACCTTACACGCAGGACATGCTGTCTGCCTTTTACTATGCCCGTTGCGGATTAGACATCCGTAATGCTAAACCAGGAACCGTTTATCCAATGAAGGTCTTTATGGATGATGGGGTTTATGATTTGGGATTGAAGATTTTAGGACGGGAAGTGATAAAAACCCCCTTAGGGAAGTTTCGTTGTATTAAAATCACTCCTTTAGTGGTTGTAGGAAGAGTTTTTAAAGGAGAAGAAGATATGATTATGTGGGTTACCGATGATGAAAATTTAATTCCTGTTCACATTGAATCGCCTGTGATTGTTGGTTCAATAGAAGCGGATTTGATTCGTTATAAGAATTTACGCCATCCGCTTACTGCGAAATTGGATTAAAATCGCTATCTTCGCTGGTTGAAATGGAGAGCGTAGGAGTAAAACAGGTTGAAGCCTTAGGATTGACCAAGGAGGAGATTTTACGCGACTATCGTCTTATTGTAGAGAGTCGTGAAGCCAGCGTTTTAGGTAGAAGGGAGGTGCTAACGGGGAAAGCCAAGTTTGGCATCTTTGGCGATGGTAAGGAGTTGGCACAAGTTGCTATGGCGCATTTTATGCAACCGGGCGACATCCGTGCAGGATATTACCGAGACCAAACTATCATTTTTGCAACAGGTATGGGTACTATACGACAGTTCTTTGCCCAATTATATGCCGACCCCGACCCTGTTAGAGAACCCTTCTCTGCAGGTAGACAAATGAATGCGCATTTTGCTACTCACTTCCTCCATGAAGATGGTACATGGAAGGACCTTACTAAACAAGTACATTCGGCAGCAGACCTATCTCCTGTGGCTTCCCAAATGGCAAAGATGGTTGGCTTAGCCCAAGCTTCTAAACTCTATCGTAAGTTTCCACAAATCGCACAAGGGTTCTCTAATCAAGGAAATGAAGTTGTTTGGGGAACGATTGGTGATGCCAGCTGCGCAGAAGGCATCTTCTGGGAATCTTTAAACGCTGCTGCCGTGCTACAAGTTCCCCTAATCATCTCTGTATGGGACGACGGCTACGGAATATCCGTGCCCATAGATTATCAAATCGCTAAAAAATCTATATCAGAAGCAGCAAAAGGCTTCTTAACCCTCAATGAAAATGATAACGGCATCTATATCTATAAAGCCCGCGGATGGAATTATCCCGAACTGCTCATGGTCTATAAAGAAGTTTCAGAAAAAGTGCGTAAGGAGCATAGACCCGCTTTAGTACATGTCTATGAAGTAACTCAACCACAAGGACACTCTACCTCGGGAAGCCATGAACGCTATAAGCCTAAAGAACGCCTTCAATGGGAAAAGGATTACGATTGTATTGCACGCATGCGACAATGGATTTTGGAAAATGGCATCGCTACTGCTGAAGAATTAGACCAAATAGAACAAAGTGCTAAGGAATACGTCCGAAAAGAAAAAGATGCAGCATGGCAAGCATTCATTGGTGACATTAAAAAAGAAATTGCAGAAGTGAATCAAATTTTTACGGCTATTGCTGCCAAAAGCAGACATAGAGAGGAGATTTTAAAAATCAAAACTCAATTAGAGCGGAACCGAACACCACTACGCCGTAATATAGATGAAGCAATCCAAAAAGTGCAAATCATTACTCGTAAAGAACAGATTCCTGAGTTGCAGACGCTTAAGAGTTGGAAATTGCGTTTTGCTGCGAAGAATGTGGATAGATACGATTCGCATCTTTATAGTGAGAATCAGTTTAGTGCGTTGATGGTTCCGGAGATAAAGCCGGAGTATGCGCCTGATGCACCTGAGATACCGGGGTATCAGATTCTAAATCGTTATTTTGATAGTTTATTTGCTCGTGACCCACGGGTTTTAGCCTTTGGGGAGGATGTAGGGCGCTTAGGGGATGTTAATCAGGCTTTTGCAGGGTTGCAAGCAAAATACGGCGAAGACCGCATCTTTGATACAGGCATCCGTGAAGCAACCATTGTTGGACAAGCCATTGGCTTAGCCCTACGCGGCTTTAGACCCATCGCAGAAATTCAATACTTAGACTACCTGCTTTATGCCCTGCAAATCATGAGTGATGATATTGCAACGATGCGCTATCGTACAAAAGGTAGACAAAAACTGCCTTTAATCATTCGTACTCGTGGACACCGTTTAGAAGGTATATGGCATTCAGGCTCTTTGATGGGAGGTATCATCCATTTAGTCCGTGGTATGTTAGTGCTCGTCCCCAGAAATATGACCCAAGCCGCAGGATTTTATAACACCGTTCTACAAAGCGATGAACCCGCATTGATTGTAGAAGTCCTAAATGGCTATCGTCTAAGAGAAAAACTTCCCAGTAACTTAGAGCGCTTCACAGTTCCTGTGGGCGTACCAGAAGTTTTAAGAGAAGGAAAAGACGTCACCTTAGTCACTTACGGTGCCTGCTGCCGTATCGTTATGCAAGCAGCACAGACCTTAGCAACCTTAGGCATAGATGCAGAAGTCATAGATGTACGTTCGCTACTGCCTTTTGATGTGAAAGGCATTATTTTAGAATCCTTAGAAAAGACCAATCGCATTGTTTTCATTGATGAAGACGTTCCAGGAGGAACGACTGCTTATATGATGCAACAAGTTTTAGAAGTACAAGGCGGTTATTATTATTTAGATTCGCCACCTTTGACCATTCCAGGGAAGCCCCATCGTCCTGCTTATGGCTCTGATGGCGACTATTACTCTAAACCTAATCACGAACAAATCGTTGAAGCCGTCTACCGCATGATGAATGAAGTGGACCCAAAAACTTATCCTGAGATTTTCTAATGCGTGTTGGATTATTCTTCGGTACTTTTAACCCCATCCATGTGGGCCATTTAGTCATAGGGCAGCATTTTCTCAATACAGGAGCAATAGACCAACTATGGTTTGTTGTATCGCCGCAAAACCCTTTTCGTAGAAAAGAAACCTTAGCGCCTGAGACCAAACGTTTAGAAATGGTGGAGTTGGCTTTACAAGAACATCCCTACATGTTTGCCTCTAATGTAGAGTTTTTTTTACCGCGTCCTTCTTATACGATTCATACTTTGACCCATTTAAGTGAGCAATATCCAAGTTATGCGTTCCATTTGTTAATGGGGCAGGACAATTTATTGCATTTCCA
>WFXK01000189.1 GCA_015490695.1 Bacteroidota bacterium
GCAGGCGGTCCCTACGACGGCTTTGATTGGGATACTATCCGCTGTCCCCAACCACCTATTTATGAAGGCGGACCCTACGATGGCTTTGCCCAAGCCTATTTACCTGCCTTTAGCACCATCGCTGCAGGAAGCGACACCGTATGCATAGGCGAAGTCGCTACCCTGTTTACAAGTGCACCCACGGACTGGTACGTAGACACCAATGCTGCACCCGTGGCTACAAACACTGCTGTTTATGTTACTCCACCCTTAGACGGTGGCGCTATCTACTACGTGCGAGACTTCTGTAAAAACCAATGGGTGCCTGTTGTCGCTACCGCCTTAGGAAAACTCCAAGCAGACTTTGTTTATAGTCCTTCTATCGTCTGCGTAAACCAACCTGTGTACTTTACCAATCAAACGCTCGTTTCTGGCCCCTCTATCCCTAGTTTCGGCGTGCACATCACAGGGTTTGGAACTCATGGCACACCGCCAGGCGTAGGACAACTGACCTTCTCTTCTGTCTACACAGCCAACTTCAATTATTTGTCCGATGGCATCAATCAACAGGGTGCGGCATGGACTGCTAACAACAGCGGCGCAACTACTGTCTGGGCACAATGGAACTACTTAACCCCTCGCAGTGTGAACCGCATCGTCTTTTGGAACCGCACCAACTGCTGTTTAACCAACGCCCCGAAAACAGGTAGACTCTACTACGATAACGGCAATGGATGGAAATTAGCCAAAGTCTTTACCTTCCCATATCCTACCTCAGGTTCAGGGTTCTATGACAGCGGCTTGTTTACCGAAACCCAAGCTATCTTCGCTACTCGCTGGAAGTTAGAATTAGATGTTCCTGTGGCGCAAGCACCCATGTGGGGTGAATTCCAAGTGTATTCCAGCGCTCCTGTAGTAGGAGGAAACATCTCCTGGGACTTCGGCGATGGTACAGGAACAGCAACAGGACAAAACGTCAGTTATGTCTACAGCGACACAGGCACTTACGTTGTTACGATGATTGCCAATGCTGATGGTGCTTGCCCCGACACCATTCAAAAAACTATAAAAGTAGAAGACTGCGGTACACCGCTGCCCTTTATCTTAGCGCAACTTCAAGGAAGGATTATAGAAGGCAAAAGCGCCCAATTACACTGGACAACCAACATAGAAGCTGTTGAGTTGCAATTACAAAAGTTGCGTTGGAATGGTTGGAAGACCATAGCCACCTACCAAGGCAAACCCATTACGGAATGGAAACCCCAAGATACTTTGCTGGATTACGGGGTTGCAAACCTTTATCGGGTTGTAGCAAAGCATATCAATGGTGCACAAACCATTAGCAATACGGTTGCCCTTTATATAGAAAAGCCACCTGAGACTTTCGTACAACTTTACCCGAATCCTGTAGTAGAGGGTAATCCTGCGATTTTAAGAATTGGCTTAGCCAATAAAGCGACAGTTGTTTATCGTGTGATGTCGTTGCAAGGAATAGAATTGTTTAGAAGGACTATCAGCGCTATGGATGCAGGGGTTTATGAAATTCCCTTGCGTTTAGATGAGTACGCCGATGGGATTTATGTGGTGGAAACTATCATAGATGAGCGGCATTATCGTTTTAAGTTATTAAAAATCCATCAATAGGATTTTGCTACTTTTGTGCATCCATGGCGAAGGTGGCTTTGATTACAGGGATTACAGGGCAAGATGGTGCTTATTTGGCAGAGTTTCTTTTGAATAAAGGTTATATCGTTCATGGAATCAAACGGAAGGCTTCTTTATTTAATACACAACGCATAGACCATCTTTATCAAGACCCTCACGAAAGCGACAGACGTTTTATTTTACACTACGGCGATTTGACCGACTCCTCTAATTTAATTCGGTTAATTCAGCAAATTCAACCTGATGAAATTTACAACTTAGGGGCGCTTTCTCATGTGAAAGTGAGCTTTGATATGCCTGAATATGCTGCTAACGTGGATGCTTTGGGAACTTTGCGGATTTTAGAAGCCGTTCGGTTATTGGGATTAAAAGATAAGACACGCATTTATCAAGCTTCTACTTCAGAATTATTTGGTAAAGTGCAGCAAATTCCACAGAATGAAAAAACGCCTTTTTATCCTCGCTCGCCTTATGCTGTAGCAAAATTATATGCCTATTGGATTACAGTAAACTACAGGGAAGCCTATGGCCTTTTTGCTTGTAAT
This sequence comes from Bacteroidota bacterium, assembly GCA_015490695.1. GTDB lineage: Bacteria > Bacteroidota > Bacteroidia > SpSt-205 > S141-50 > S141-50. The sequence goes on from WFXK01000189.1 coordinate 2,190, forward strand.
GGTATTTTATTTAATCATGAGTCCCCGATAAGAGATGAAACTTTTGTTACTAGGAAAATTACTCGTGCTGCTACACGCATTGCTTTGGGATTACAAGACAAATTATACTTGGGAAATTTAAATGCAAAGCGGGATTGGGGACACGCTAAGGATTATGTTCGTGCCATGTGGTTAATGTTACAACAACCCCAGCCAGACGATTATGTTATTGCCACAGGAAGAACAACCTCTGTAAGAGAGTTCGTCATAAAAGTTTTTGATACCTTAGGAATTGAAATCGCTTTTGAAGGAGAGGGTTTAGAAGAGAAGGGTAGGGTAGTAGCTTGTAGAAACCCAGAGTTTCAATTACCTGAAGGAAAGGTAGTTGTGGAGGTGGACCCACGTTATTTCCGTCCTACAGAAGTGGATTTATTGATTGGTGATGCTTCTAAAGCAAGGGAGCGACTGGGATGGCAACCTACTTATACTTTGGAAGAGCTGATTAAAGAGATGGTACAAGCCGATTTAGCCTTGGCACGAAAAGAGAAACATATTCTTGAAGGCGGTTTTTCGCTATAAATGATGGAAAAGGATGCAAAAATTTACGTTGCAGGGCATCGGGGCATGGTCGGCTCTGCTATCGTACGCCGACTAAAAGCCTTAGGGTATCATAATTTAGTGTTGAAAACCTCTAAGGAACTGGACTTAAGAGACCAAAGGGCAGTTCGGGCTTTTTTTGAAAAAGAACAGCCCGACTATGTGTTTGTCGCCGCTGCTAAAGTTGGCGGTATATGGGCAAACAATACTTATCGTGCAGAATTCCTCTATGATAATTTGATGATTGCTGCAAACGTCATCCATGAAAGTTACCGCGTTGGTGTAAAAAAACTTTTATTCTTAGGCTCTTCCTGCATTTATCCCAAACATGCTCCGCAACCCATGAAAGAAGAATACTTGCTCACAGGTCCATTGGAACCTACCAACGAACCCTATGCCATTGCTAAAATAGCAGGATTGAAGCTTTGCGAGACCTACTGGGACCAGTATGGCGCTCGTTTCATTAGTGCTATGCCTACGAACCTCTATGGTCCAAATGATAATTTTGATTTGAAGACTTCTCATGTGTTGCCAGCACTATTACGTAAAATTGAATATGCTCGCCGTAATGACATAGATAAAGTAGAAATCTGGGGTACGGGGAAACCCTTAAGAGAATTTTTACATGTAGATGATTTAGCCGACGCCTGTGTTTTTTTAATGCAACACTATGAAGAAAAAATGTGGATTAACATCGGTTCAGGAGAAGAGATTTCTATACGAGATTTGGCTTATTTAATCAAAGACATTACAGGCTATCAAGGTGACTTTTATTTTAATACTGATATGCCCGACGGTACTCCAAGAAAATTGTTGGATTGTACTCGTTTACAAAACTTAGGGTGGAAACCCCGCATCTCTTTAAGAGAAGGGATTGAACAAGTATGGAGGAGTGTGGATTGGGATGCTATTTTTGAAAACGGATAGTAAAAATTTTGGGTTGAGAAGCTTAGCGAAACTTTTATGAGATTCTAGTGTTTTCAAAAAGGGGTGCCCCATATTCGCTCAGCACAACAAAGTTTCTATAGTTTTCCCTAAAAAGATACCTTACATCCATTTGGTATAGCTATTAACCAAAACACCTTACCTATCACAGAAACCGCTTTACATCTAAATCCAATGCGATAACCCTATCACTACTGCCATTATCTGTCTTGTAAAAACTGTTCAAACATCTTCTATGTATTTTTTATCTCAGCTCTTATCTCTTCAATTACTTCTGGATTGTAGATTTCTTTTTTGTTATCCCTTTTGATTGAAAATATAATAAACACTTTTCCTCCGAAATCTTTTTCAAAGTTCTTATGAGTTTTACTAAGCCACTTTTTCCATATAAACTCTATCCCACTCATCAGGAGCAGGTTTTA
>WFXK01000190.1 GCA_015490695.1 Bacteroidota bacterium
TAATGGGGAGTTTACTGGCAGCCAGGCGCATGGCTTCTCGGGCAACTGCTTCGCTTACACCATCACATTCAAATAAAATCCGTCCTGGTTTTACAATAGCAGCCCAGAACTCTGGACTACCTTTTCCTTTCCCCATACGGACTTCTAAAGGTTTTCTTGTTACGGGTCTATCTGGAAAGACCCGTATCCATACTTTACCTTCTCTTTTCATATAGCGCGTTAGCGCAACTCTTGCTGCTTCTATTTGTTTAGCAGAGATTCTTCCTGCGTCTATCGCTTTTAGACCATAGGCGCCAAAAGCAATTTGATGCCCTCGGCTAGCCACGCCTTTGTATTGTTTCTTCCCTCCCTTTTGCGCTTTACGATACTTTGTTTTTCTTGGCTGTAGCATAACGATGTATTTTATTGTTTTTTACTTCTTCTTCCTTTTCGGCGTCTTCCTCGTCGTTTTCCTTGTTCTTGGCGTTCACCTCTACGGCCGGAGTAAGCACCTGCCACATCTACTTTACCATAAATCATTCCTTTAAAAATCCACACTTTCACACCAATGACCCCATAAATAGTGAAGGCAGGTACACAAGCATAGTCAATATCGGCACGCAGGGTAGATAGAGGGATTCTTCCCTCTTTATATTCTTCCGAACGTGCCATATCTACTCCGCCTAAGCGTCCAGAACAACGCACTTTAATTCCTTCGGCACCCATACGCATCGCCGCAGCAACAGCATTCTTCATCGCCCTACGGAATGAAATCCTCGCTTCAATTTGACGCGCAATGTTTTTCGCTACTAAAGTAGCATCTAACTCAGGACGACGAACATCTTCAACATAAATTTCTACTTGCTCCGATTCCGTCAACTTTGCAATTTCTTTTTTTAATTGTTCTACTTCTCTTCCTCCTGTTCCGATAACCATTCCAGGTCTTGCCGTATGGATGGTTACTTCTAAGGTCTTAAAGGTTCGTTCAATATAGATTTTAGAAATCGCGGCGTTTGCCAGTCGTTTTTCTATGTACTGTCTTATACGATAGTCTTCTAACAGCGGTTTAGCAAAGTGTTTCCCATTGAACCAACTGGATTGCCATCCTTTCGTGATTCCTAAGCGAAATCCGATTGGGTGTGTCTTCTGTCCCATAGTTTATGAGTTAGCAGCGTTTGTGGTTTCTTCTTCGGGGATTTTTGCGGCGTCATCTAACCAAAGGGTCACATGACAACGGCGTTTCCTTATACGATGGGCTCTTCCAAAAGGTGCAGGACGAATCCGCTTTAACATTATCCCTTGGTCTACACGAATCTCTTTAATGTAAAGCGTTCCTTGGTCTATCGCCTCCGCACCAAACTTCTGTTCCCACGAATCTATACCATTTAATATCAGCTTTACTAACGCTTTTGCTCCTTTTCTTGGATTCCACTTTAATATCGCTAAGGCGTCTGCTACATAGCGTCCTTTTATCAATTTTGCGAGAGGACGCATTTTCCGTGGAGAATAAGGAAAATTAGAGAGCCGAACCCGAACTTCACTGGCTCTTTTTTGGCGCAACCGCTCTTTTAACAGCTTCTTTCTTCTTCCTTTATAGGGTTTAGGGATACCTTGTGCTTTCTTTTCTTTTAAGGTTAGTTTTGCCATGACTATCGTTTTTTATCTTTTCTATGTCCTGCGTGTCCTCGGAAGGTTCTTGTTGGGGCGAATTCACCAAGGCGATGCCCCACCATGTTTTCAGTGATGTAAATAGGGATAAACTGTCGTCCGTTATGCACGCTAATGGTATGTCCCACGAAATCGGGAGTAATCATAGAACGGCGAGAATAGGTTTTAATCACCCGTTTTTCGCCTTTTTTGTTCATTTCTAAAATCTTCTTTTCTAAGTGCCAGTCTACAAAAGGTCCTTTTTTTAGTGAGCGTGCCATAGTTTATTTATCTTTTGCTTTTTTTCTTCTTCGGGCGATGATAAAGATATCGGAGTATTTATGTTTTTTTCTTGTTTTCTTTCCTTTGGCGTATAAGCCATTACGGCTTCTTGGGTGACCACCGCTGTGTTTTCCTTCACCGCCACCCATGGGGTGATCAACGGGGTTCATCGCAACAGCGCGGGTTCTTGGACGTCTTCCAAGCCAACGATTCCGCCCTGCCTTGCCTATTACAATGTTCATGTCTACTGCATTGCTCACCACCCCAATGGTTGCCATACACTCTCCAAGCACCTTACGGATTTCTGAAGAAGGCAAACGTAAAATCACGTATTTTCCTTCTTTTCCTGTTACTTGGGCATAGGTTCCTGCTGCCCGCGCTAATTGCCCTCCCTTACCAGGATGCAGCTCTACATTGTGTACTAAAGTACCAAAAGGAATATTTTTTAACTTCATCGCATTCCCAACTGCCACTTCCGTCTGCTCTCCCGAGACCACTGTATCGCCAACTTTCAGTCCTTCAGGGGCAATAATATAACGTTTTTCTCCATCTGCATAATGTAAGCGAGCGATCCATGCATTACGATTAGGGTCGTACTCAATAGAATGAACCTTAGCAGGAATTCCAAATTTATCGCGTTTAAAATCAATAATTCTATAACGTCGTTTATGGCCACCACCGCGATAACGTGCTGTTCTTCGTCCTTGGTTATTACGTCCTCCAGTACTTTTTTTACCAACCGTTAATGCTTTTAAAGGTCTATCGGTTGTTAATTCTGCAAAATCATTAACGCTCATGAAGCGTGTTCCTGGCGTAATCGGTTTTAATTTCCGTATTCCCATAGTTGTATCTTTGCTTAAACTTCTTCAAAGAGTTCTATGGTTTCACCCGGGGCGAGGGTCACATATGCTTTTTTATATCCCCGCTTTCTCCCTTTAATAACGCCACTACGGGTATAACGATATTTTGGCTTAGAAGGCATAATTGCTGTACGCACTTTTTCTACGGTCACCCCAAAACGCTCTTCTATGGCTTTTTTAATCATAATCTTATTTGCATCTTTAGCCACTTCAAAAACATATACTTTTCGTTCTTTGTTTTCATCCCGTAGCGCTTCGGTCTTTTCCGTCAATATAGGACGAATGATGATTTCTTTCATAGGGCGGCAAAATTAACGTTTTTTAAGTAAACGCTCCTGCAATTGCAAAGCAGCACTTTCTGTAATCAATAAACGATAATTATTAATGGCATAATAAGTATTCAAGTCATACGCTCGAACGGTCTTCCATTTAGGAATGTTGCGAGCAGATAAATAAACATTCAAGCTGGCACTGTTGGGCATAACCAAGGTAACCCGTTTCCCTTCTAATTGCAATCCCTGAATAAGGGGTAAAATGTTTTTTGTACTGGGACGTTCAAAATCAAAGTCTTCTAAGAAAATTAATTCGCCATCTTGGAGTTTAGCTGATAAAGCAGAACGTACAGCTAAGTTCTTAACTTTTTTATTGAGTTTTTGGTTATAATCTCTTGGTCGTGGTCCGAAGACTGTACCGCCGTGGCGCCACAATGGGCTTCTAATGTGTCCTGCACGGGCATATCCCGTTCCTTTTTGTCTATAAGGTTTTCGTGTACTCCCCTGAACCTCACCCCGTTCTTTAGTTTTATGCGTTCCTTGTCTACGATTCGCCAAATATTGTTTTACTGCTAAATAAATGACATGATAATTCGGGGTAATACCGAAAATATTTTCATCTAATTCCAAAGTTCTTCCGCTTTGCTTTCCTTCTAAGGTTAAAAGCTGTACTTCCATAGGCTTATTTTTTTATGTAAACAATACTTCCCCGTTTACCGGGGACTGCTCCTTTGACTAACATGAGGTTTTTATCAGGGATAATTTTTAGGACTTGTAGATTCAAAATAGTAACTTTTCTATTACCCATTCTTCCTGGCAGTCGTTTTCCTTTGAAGACTCTTGCGGGGTTTGTAGCAGCGCCTAAA
>WFXK01000191.1 GCA_015490695.1 Bacteroidota bacterium
CTATATACTCCTTTGCTTTTTTAATATTTCCTTTTTTATATAAAACCCAGCCATAAGTATCTAAATACGTAGGATTATTTGGATAGCGTTGAATAACGCGTTTAATCATTTGTTCGGCTTTATCCAATTTTTCTTCTCGCAAAGAAAGGAAATAAGCCCAATTATTAAGTGCGATAGGGTCATCGGGAGCAATCTCTAACGCTTTTTCATAATATTCATCTGATTGTTTATAGGCTTTTAAAAAATGGCAGACATCTCCCAGAATTCTATAAACATCTAATTTAAGACTCACATCAGAGGGTTCCAAGGAGAGCAAATACTCAAGGGTTTCTTTTGCTTCTTCATAACGTCTTTTTAAGTAGAGCGCCATACCTTTAGCAAAGAGTAATTCCATTCGTTCAGGGTAGCTTTCTAACGCCCAATTAGCATGAACTAACACGCTGTCCCACTTTCCAAGATATTGTTCTACTTGTAAAAGATTGGTCCATATCCGAATATCTGATGGGAAAGCATAGGCAGCCTTAATAAGATAGGGATAGGCTTTTTCTACTTCTCCATCGGCTAAATACAAATCAGCAAACAGCAAATGAACTTCGGGAGCATCCGGATACTGCTTTTTTAATATTAAAAGATAGCGCTCAAAGTCTATCCACTGATTATCAAAATCTCCATAGAGATATAAAGAAGAAAGTACTTCTATTTTTTGTTTCATGGAAAGCGTTGGTAATTGTAACCAAGAACGAATAAAACTATCGGCTTGGCTAAATTCCATTGCTTCTAAATAAAGGGATGTCAGTTCATAGAGTGCAAAAGTATTATTAGGGTCTACGCTTAATAATATTTCTAAAAGTTGTTTTAAGGAGTCTTTAGAAACTCCAAATTCTTTTTCTAATTGGTAGAGATTTTTATAATACTCTATGTTCGTTGGGTTATATTCAATGAGTCGCCATCCTTCTTGAATAGCTTTTTGGGGTTTATTCATTAGTAAATAGACTTGTTGTTTTAGTGGGATGATGGCTTCATGCATGCCTGTTGCTTTTTCTATGCTGTCTAGCATCTGCAGGGCTTTTTGTAGACGTTGGGTCATGATGTAGAACTCTGCTAAACGGAATTTAATTTCCATATCCTTAGGATGGGCAGCAGCAGCTTTTTCTAATACTTCAATCCCCTTGTCTTCGTCTCCTAATTGTACTGCTAATTGAGCATAAAGTAAAGCATACCAATAGTTATCGGGATTGAGTTCATAAGCCTTTTTAATAGCATTATAAGCTAAGTGAGGTTGGTTTTGCAAGGCATAGGCTTTAGCTAATAGAAAATAGGCTTCATGGAAAGAAGGGGCAGAAGCAACAGCGTTTTTTAGTGCTTCTATGGCATCTTTATATCGTTCTTGTGCTAAATAAATCGTACCTTGGTAATAGTATTTTTCTGCTACTGGTGAGATTTCTGGGGTAGTAAGTGCTAAGGTTTTATCCTTGCGCTCAGAGCGAGCAGAAAACTTCAGCAGATGGCATCCACTAAGCAGCAGTAAAACAATCCACCATTTAGCCATAGTAACTACGAGAAAAGTCGCTAATATCTAATTGCTGTGATGCCCCTTCTACAACGGCGCAACTACCTACAATACTGTTTTCAAGCACTACATTTTTTATCCTTGCACCACTTTTTACAATAGTGTTTTGAATGATTGCTTTTTCTATCATTGCGTTTTCTTCAATAGAGACAAAAGGGCCAATAACGGCATCTTTTATTATGGCACCTTCTTGGATGTATACAGGGGGGATAATCAAACAATGCTCTTGTTTTACCGATGGAGCGATTTGATGATAATTACCTTGTTGGAATAGTTTTTTTTGAGTGTCTAATATAGCGTTTTTATTTCCGCAATCCATCCATTGCTCTACGGGTGCGGGAACTAATTTCGCACCTTGACGTACCATCCACATCAAAGCATCGGTCAATTGATATTCTCCTTTAGACTTAATCCCTTCTTTTAGTAAGTAGTTAATACCTTCTTCCAGCCATTTTCCTTCTTTGATGTAATAGATGCCGACAATAGCTAAATGGGATGGTGGGACTTCTGGTTTTTCTACTAAGTTGGTAATATAGCCTTGTTCGTCTAATTGCACTACACCGAAGGCTGAGGGGTCTTCTACTTCTTTTACCCACAGACAACCATCTACATGACTATTAGGTTGGAAATTTGAAAAAAACAACGTATCGGCGAAAGCGATCAAAACTTCTCCTTCTAAGGCATTAGAAGCACAATGGATAGCATGAGCAGTTCCTAAGGGCTGGTCTTGATAAACAATGTACCCTTCAGCGTCTAATTGTTCTGCTAAATTCAACAGTGTTTTTTCATTTTGAGAGCCGAAACGTCTATGAACGACGAAATAAATACTTTCAAAAGGTTTTTGTAATTGTTTTCGTAATAGTTCGCATAAGTGGGCAACAACACTTTTACCAATGAGTTTAAAAAGTGGTTTAGGGGTACTGAGCGTGTGGGGACGCAGTCGTTTCCCTTGTCCCGCCATCGGTATAATCAAGCGCATAAGCACAAAACTAAGGTTTTTCTTTGAAACATCGCTGTAAACGCTCTTCTATTGCCGCTGTGGTGATTAAAGTGTCTTTTTCTAAATAATGAGCTGCTAAGTAGGTCATCAAGTAGGCAATATCCGAGGGAGTGAGGTAATTCATTGCTGGCATCTCTACAGCGCTTTTTTGTATTCCATAATAAACAATACAGGGAATTTGAGCAAATAATTTTTTATTATTTTTCAGACGTTTCAAAGGCGGGTATAGTTGTTGCCATCCTTCCCCTTTTTTACCATGGCATTTTTGACAATGGTTTTTATAAACGCGCCATCCGTTGCTGTAGTATTCTTGGTAGTCCTTAGGTGGGCTGTAGCAATTAGAAAGGATAAACATGGTCAAACCGAACCAAATCGCTGAGGATTTGATAGCGTTCTTGGATGGCATTTTGGTTTAATTGCAGGAGTTTTTCCGGTCCAAAGGCTTCTACGCAGTAGGAAGCCATGACGGTGCCGTAAATAACAGCGTTTTTCAGATGTTCAAAGTCATAGTTTTGTACGGCGTCTAAGTAGCCGATAAAGCCACCTGCGAAGGTATCTCCTGCCCCTGTGGGGTCAAACACCTCTTCTAAAGGCAAAGCAGGAGCAACAAACACCTTATCTTTTCCGAATAACAAAGCCCCATGTTCCCCCTTTTTAATAACAACATATTTCGGTCCTTTTTCTAAAATCCATCGGGCTGCCTTAGTTAAAGAATACGTTTGTGCCAACATCCTTGCCTCCTCATCGTTGATAATTAAAACATCGGTTTGAGCTATGACTTTTTCTAAATCTTCTAATGTGTTTTCTATCCAGTAGTTCATAGTGTCCATAACAATCCATTTGGGGCGTTGTTTCATTTGTTCTAAAACCGCCATTTGAATCTTGGGGTCTAAGTTTCCTAACATCACATGTTCTGCTTTGCGGTGTTGTTCGGGAACTTTGGGTTGAAACTTTGTTAAAACATTTAATTGGGTTTCCAGGGTATCTCGTGTATTCATATCTAAGTGGTAGCGTCCATGCCAAAAGAAGCTTTTTTCTTGGGGTAGGATTTCCAATCCGCTTAGGTCAATATTTTTTTTCTTAAAGGTTTCCAGCATCTCCTTAGGAAAGTCGCCGCCGATGATAGAGACAATAGCGATGTTTTTTGTGAAGTAGCTGGCTGCTAAGGCGATGTAGGTTGCCGCACCCCCAACAATTCGTTCTGCCTTCCCAAAAGGCGTCTCAATCGTATCTAACGCAACCGACCCGACAACTAATAGACTCATTACGCATCTACAATAGTTAACCAACCATAAGGGTCTGAAACTTTGCCATAACGGATAGCGTCTAACTTTTCTCTTAACATAGGAATGTATTCTTGTTCTTCAGGCAGATAAATATCTATTCCCTCGTAGTGGATACGGGCTACAGGCGATACAGAAGCTGCTGTACCTGTACCAAAGGCTTCTCTTAACCTTCCTTTTTTATGCGCTTCTATGATTTCATCTATGGAAATAGGACGTTCTTCTACTTTAATCCCTTCATCTTTTAGTAATTGAATAACGCTTCGTCGCGTAACACCATTTAAGATTGTTTTACTTGCTGGAGGAGTAATCACTGTATCATCTATACGGAAGAAGGCATTCATTGTACTGAATTCTTCTATGTATTTTCGTTCTTTTGCATCTAACCATAGGGCTACGTGGAAGCCTTCTGCACGGATTTGTTTAGCAATTAACAGCGTTGGTGCGTAGTTACCTGCCATTTTAATATAGCCAACGCCTAAGGGACACGCTCTAACGTATTGGGTAATCACTTTTGTATGAACAGCACCCGAATAATAAGGTGGAGCAGGACAAGTAAAGATAATAAAACGATAGGAGTCTGAGGGCTTCATTCCGATATAAATATCCGTGGCGAACATCAGGGGGCGGATATACAGTGCACTTCCCTCTTGTTTAGGAACCCATGCTTTATCTAATGCGACTAATTGTTTCATTCCTTCTACAAAGATTTCTTCTGGGATTTCTGCCATACAGAGTCTCCGAGCAGATAGGTTCATGCGTTCCCAGTGGTCTTTAATACGGAAGATTGCGATTTTGCCGTTTTGCAGGCGGTAGGCTTTCATGCCTTCAAAGATGGCTTGTCCGTAATGGAGTCCTGAAACAGCGGGATTGAGGACTAAGGGTTGATAAGGTACGATACGAATCGATTGCCATGTGCCGTCTTTGAAATCGGCGACCAACATGTGGTCGCTCATCTCTTTACCAAAAACTAAGTGTTCAAAGTCTACTTCGTGGATGCGCGACTGTTTACAACGTTCTATTTCAATAGAAAAAGTCGTTGCTGGCATCGCTTTTATCGTTTAAGGTTTGTAGGCTTTTAATACTTCAATATCAAAAAACAAAGTAGCATTGGGGGGGATAACGCCAGGTACTCCCCGCTCCCCATAACCCAAAGCAGGCGGAATCAACAACGTTCCTTTAGAACCTTCCTTAAAATAAAGTAAACCTTCATCCCACCCTTTAATGACCTGTCCTTTCCCTAAAACGAACCGAAAGGGTTTCCCACGGCGATAAGAATCGTCAAAGACGGTACCATCTTCTAAATAACCCCGATAATGCACCTCTACCATCATCCCTTTTTCTAATTGCTTTCCGTTTCCTTCCTCCTTTATTTTATATCCCAAACCTGAAGGTAAAGTCTTAAATCCTAAATAGCGTTCTTTTACACGCCACGCCCTAAGTGCCATTTGTATAAACACCAAATCATAAGCGGCAATCTGTTTATTGTAGTTTTTTACCCATGTTGCATAAGTGCTCAAACTATCGTCTTTGGGTAAGATCACCATAAAAGGTTTTTTCTTACC
>WFXK01000192.1 GCA_015490695.1 Bacteroidota bacterium
AAAATTCTATGATTTTATTACAACGTAGACAAATCAAGTGGTCGTGTTGACTGGAGCCGTAAGCCCGTTCATAAACCGCATGCCCTTGTCCAAATTGATGTTTTATGATAAGTTGAGCATCCACTAAAAGTTCTAAGGTGTTGTAGACAGTCGCTCTACTTACAGGAACTTTTTTAGAACGCAGACGGAAATATAAGGTTTCTGCATCTAAATGCTCTTTAGCATTGTAGATTTCTTCCAAGATACGGAAGCGTGTAGCGGTTCGTCGCTGTTTATGGGCTTTTAAATAGGCTTCAAAAATGGCTTTGACCTTAGGCAATAAAGATTCCATAGGTCAAATATAGAAATAAAAAATCATTTTTCACGTATTTTTTGCGGAGAGGGGGGGATTCGAACCCCCGGACCCCTTTTTGGGAGTCTCACGCTCTCCAGGCGTGCCCGTTCGACCGCTCCGGCACCTCTCCCTCGCCCGCAAAATTACAAAATTCCTTTTAATAACTTTGCCCTTATGCAATCCCTTATACAAGCTATAGAAAACGCTTGGGAAAATAAAGCATTACTCCATGAACGTTACTATCAGGATGCTGTAGAAGAAGCCATAGCGTTATTAGACCAAGGGAAAATTCGTTGTGCCCAGCCGAATCAAGACAGCTGGGAAGTGATTCCTTGGGTAAAAAAAGCTATCCTTCTTTACTTTTTATTAAAACAACCTCGTAGAATGGAAGCCGGAATTTTCTCATATTATGATAAAATTCCTTTAAAAAACGATTTTGAACGTATAGGAGTTCGCGTGGTGCCTCCCGCAACGGTGCGTTATGGTAGTTATATAGCGCCTGGAGTAGTGTTAATGCCCAGTTATGTGAACATCGGTGCTTATGTAGATGAAGGAACGATGGTAGACACTTGGGCAACGGTAGGCTCTTGCGCACAAATTGGGAAACATGTCCATTTAAGTGGTGGCGTGGGAATTGGCGGGGTTTTAGAACCCCCACAAGCGAAACCCGTCATCATTGAAGACCATGTCTTTATAGGTAGCCGAAGCGTGATTGTAGAAGGCGTCCATGTAAAAAAAGAAGCGGTGATTGCTGCGAACGTCACTTTAACAGCCAGCACAAAAATTATTGATGTCACTCAAGACCCTCCAAAGGTTTATCAGGGAGTGATCCCTCCACGCTCTGTAGTAGTACCAGGAACTTACGAAAAAAAGTTTCAAGGAGGGACATTCCACATTGCTTGTGCCCTTATTATCGGACAACGAAAAGCCTCTACAGATAAAAAAACCGCTTTGAACGAAGCACTAAGAACCTATGGAATTGCTTAAGTTACCCGTAATGGAAATAACTCCTACTTTACAAGGAGAAGGTTTTTGGAGTGGAACCCCTGCTATTTTTATCCGCTTAGCAGGATGTGATGTACGTTGCCATTGGTGTGATATAAAATCTTCCTGGGAAACCAAAGGCTTCCCCTTAATGTCTGCAGAAGAAATCTTAGAAAAAATCCAAAATTATCCTATCCGAAGAATGGTTATTACAGGCGGCGAACCTTCTATATATGACTTACGACCATGGATTTCTCTTTTTCAACAAAAAGGTTATAAGTGCCATGTAGAGACCGCTGGCAATCATCCTTTATTAGAAGATTGGGATTGGGTTTGTCTTTCGCCTAAGAAATTTGTTCCTGCACTTGAAGAAAACTATAAAAAAGCAAACGAATTAAAAGTGATCATTTATCACCCGCATGATTTGCAATGGGCATTACAACAAGCAAAACATTGCCGAAAAACAACGCATTTGTTTGTACAACCTGAGTGGAGTAAAAAAGAAAAAGTCCTGCCTGCTATTCTTGATTTTTTGAAAAAACATCCTCAATGGCGATTGAGTTTGCAGACGCATAAGTATATTGGTATTCCTTAATTGGTATTCCTTAAACTTCAACGCATTCTCATTCTTTGAATACGTAAGGATAATTGAATTAAAAGATCTTCATTATCCAAAGAGAGAGTTAAATTTGCGATAAGAAGACTAATTTCTTACAGAATATGAGAAGGTTAATAACAAAAAAATGGACAGGTATGGGAATAGCAGTGGCATTGTTAATAGCCGCTGTTGCAAATGCCCAGTTTATTACGATTGGCGGAACGGGATACGAATATGGAACTCAGTTGATTCAGACTGCAGATGGAGGATATGCCATTGTGGGATCTACCACTTCTTTCACCCAAGGAGTGGAAGATTGCTATGTAATCAAATTAGATGCTAAAGGGAATCTACAATGGGCAAAAGCTATCGGCGGTTCAGGAATCGATATAGCAACCGCCATTATTCAAACCTCAGACAAAGGTTATGCGATTGCTGGACAGAGTAATTCGTTTGACCCAAACAGCCGTTTCGATTGTTACATAGTGAAGTTGGATTCTGCTGGAAATCTTGAATGGGACAAAGCCATTGGAGGAACTAATGATGAATATGCCCTTTCTATTCTCCAAACTTCAGATGGAGGGTACCTTGTCGCAGGAAGCACTACCTCTTTTGGCCTCGGTTGGGCAGACATCTATCTTGTGAAATTAGACGCAAATGGCAATGTACAATGGACAAAAACGATTGGAGGAATAGATGACGATGTTGCTTTTGATATTATTCAGACCAGTGACGGAGGTTATGCAATTGTAGGATTTACCCTTTCTTTCTGTAATGCAGGATGCCCTGCTACCGGAGACGCCTATATTGTGAAGTTAGACGCTAATGGCAACTTACAATGGACAAAAGTTATTGGAGGTGCTGACGACGAAGTAGCAAGTGCTATTGCTCAAACCAATGATAATGGCTACATTGTCGTTGGAAGAACAAGGTCTTTCGGAAGAGGCGACTATGACATGTATGTTATCAAGATGGACGGTAATGGAAATATACAATGGACCAAAACAATTGGCGGTGATAGTGCTGATGTAGCTTTGTCGGTAGTACAAACTTCAGATGGAGGCTATGCTATTGCCGGTTGGAGCCATTCTTTCTTGCCCCGTAACGCTATAGGTAGCCTACCTAGAGGACTCTACATCGTAAAGCTAGATGCAAGTGGAAATCTGCAATGGACAAGAACTATTGGCGAAATTGCTCCCGGCTATATCTTAATAGCTGATATCGTAGAAACTTCTAATTCAAGCCTTCTGGTTACCAGCACCATCCAAGGTATCGGAAATGGAAACACCGATGTATTACTACTACGCTTGGGACCCAATGGCAATATTAATATAGGGAATTGTGCTCAGATAATTGCTGACTCAGGGAGTACAAGCTCAGGTGGTTCTTCTGTTAGTGGAGGAGCTATTGCATCGGCTAGCGCAGATACAGCCTCAGGTGGTATTATCAGTAGTGGAGGTAGCGTATATACCTGTATCCCCTTTACAAGTAGTAGCGAAGAAGCTGTTAATTTCTACCCGCTACAATGGCGCATTGATGGAAATGATGTGCTATGGGTGAAACTCCCTGAACACACTCCTAATGCCTATGTAAAAATTATGAACATTGAAGGAAGAACTATCTATACCGCCAAGATCATAGGTAAAGACTGGCTCCGCATAGGAAAACTACCTACTAAAGGTATCTACCTATTACAGTATACCACTAAACAAAAAACCGATGTTGAAAAGATTGCTTTCTTCAGATAAGTAACTTTATAAATATATAGTGTGAGAAGCATTGAAAGCGCAATAAAGGGGAGCGGGAAGCTTCCCGCTCCCCTTATAAATTCTCCCCTTATAAATTAAGATAAAACAACATAATAAACGTGATGCATTTTCATAAACAAGTATCTTTGTTCGTTTTATTAAGGTGGTATATCTTTGTCCTTAAATGCGTAGTTGGCTTTTTTTAACATGGAGTGCCGTTTGGGCGCAATTGAGCACCTTCCCAATCATTTTTAACTACATTCCTCCTTCTGACAAAGGAGAAATGGTTCAACTTTGCCTGGCACAAGACACCTTAGGTAGACTCTACATGGGAAACATCCAAGGAGACTTATTGGTCTACGATGGAAAACAATGGGAAAAAATCACTACACGAACAGAAGTTACCAGCCTTGCTACAGACCCCTACACAGGAACTATCTATGTCGGCTGTAAAAGCGATTTGGGTTTTATTACAATAGACCAACAAGGGAAACTGTTTTTTCAATCCCTACG
>WFXK01000193.1 GCA_015490695.1 Bacteroidota bacterium
ATCATTGCGTTTAGGGTTGTGAATATGAATAAAAGAAGTGATTGGATAAGGAAAGTGTTTTTGTAAGTAGCTATAAAGTTCATAGGCTAAGGTGGGTTGATTTTCCTTAGTGATTAAGATGACCATCAGTTGTTTTGTAAAGTGTCCGATTCGGATGACTAAGGAGCGTAGATTGCCTTCATGGGTTTTGGGGTTGTAAAATGGGATGTTTTTTCGCAGAGCCCACCGAAGCACTAAGCGACGCAAGGTGTCTACATAAGGAGGTACTAAAAAACAATGATGAATTTTTAAAACGGTATGCCATTGTTGGACGGGATGGAATCCTAAGGAGGGTTCTCCTTTGAAGAAACCAAAGCTGAAATCTATTTTATTACGATAATACCATAATTGCGGTGCGCCAATAATAGGTTGAACCTCTATGGATTTTAATCCTGCAATCCGTTCTAAGGCATCAATGACCCGTTGCCGTTTGTATTGTAGTTGTAACTCGTAAGGGATGTGTTGCCATTTACAGCCACCGCAATGAGTGAAATGCTCACAAAGAGGTAAAATTCGCTGCGGTGAAGGCTTGATTAAGGTATCTACAACGGCATAATTATACCGTTTCTTTCTCTTTTCAATCCGCACTTGCACCTCATCCCCCGGCATAGTAAAAGGAACAAAGACCACTTTCCCATTTTCATAACCAATGCCATAACCTTCTGAAGCAATTTTTTTGATTTCAATACGCATTATTCACTTAAAATCAATGGCAAACCATCTTTGCCGCCACCAATGACAACGATTTTCGTATTAGGAGACTTTGCTAACTCTAAGGTCGCTTCTATACCTTTCCAGCGTAAAAATCGTTCATTAAGTCCTTCAGAAACAATTCTTTGGAATTCTTTTATTCCCATGGCTTCTATGCGTTTACGTTCGGCTTCTTTTTTCTCTTTTTGAATTCTAAATTCATATTCCATGGCTTCTTGTTGTCGTCTTAGTTTTCTTTCTATAGCTTGGGCTATGGATTCGGGTAGGCGAATCGCCCGAATTAAAAGCGCATCTAAAACAATGTATTTCTCTCTTAAGCGTTTTTCTAAACGTTCAAAGATTTCTTGTTGAATGGTTTCCCTACGGGTAGAATAAAGCTCTTCAGGAGCATATTTTCCAATAACTTCCCGAACCGCGGTTCTAACCTCAGGAATCACTACTTTTTCTACATAATCCTGTCCAATCTCTTCGTGTAAGTAGCCTAAGCGTTCTTTCATGGGTTTGAAACGATAAGAAACATCTATGTGGATACTTAAACCGTTGTTAGACAATACATCCATTTTTTCAAAACCTTTTTGTAGACGGATTTCATAGATGTACATGGTATTCCATGGAGCAACAAGATGAAAACCTTGTTCGTAAATGTGTTTTTTATCTAATCCTGTTGAGAAGGGGCGGAATAGCACACCTGCCTCACCAGGCTCAATACGAACGCAGCTACTACTTAAAAGCACTATTAAAAGTACGGATAAAGCCATTAGTCCGAAGCAACCCAAGGTAAAGGTCTGCTGAGGAAACTTCTGTTTGAGGAAAGAGTTGCTTTTCATAGTCAAAAGCAAAAGTAGAGAAGATGCTATATATTTGCCAAGCTTTTTTACAGGCTATATGGTAAAGCAATCGGCGTATTCTTTTCATTTACCTCAGGAGTTAATTGCGCAGTATCCGGTCAGACCCAGAGACCGCTCTCGGCTCATGGTGGTTATTCGTAAAACAAAAGAAATCCGTCATCATGACAACTTTCGTGCTATTTTGGAATATTTTGGTCCTGGCGATGTGTTTATTTTTAACGATTCTTTGGTTTTCCCTGCTAAGCTTTTAGGGCATAAGGAGCGGAATAGTTCGGTTGTAGAGGTGCTTTTACTACGGGAGTTGAATGCTGAACAGATGTTATGGGATGCGATGGTAGAACCTGCAAGAAAGATTCGTGTTGGCAACAAACTTTATTTTGGGACGGCAGATGAGTTAGTTGCGGAGGTCGTAGATAACACAACGGCTCGGGGTAGAACGCTACGCTTTTTGTTGGACGGCTCTCCACAGGATTTAGAAGCGCTTATAGACAAATATGGCATGATGCCGCTGCCTTCTTACATCACTCGTCCGCCCGAACCCGAAGATAGAGAACGCTATCAATGCATTTATGCAGCGAAAAAAGGTTCGGTATCAGCGAACTCGGCAGGCTTCCACTTCTCCCATGCCCTTTTTAAACTCATGGAGCTCCAAGATATTGATAAAGTGTTTGTAACCCTTCATGCAGGCATGGCATCTTTTAGAAAAGTCCAAGTAGAAGACCTTTCTAAGCACCGTATGGATGCTGATTATTTTGAAATCAGTGAGGCAACTGCCCAACGCGTTAACAAAGCGAAAGAAGAGCGAAAAAAAATTTGTGTTGTGGGTGCCACAACGTTCCGAGCCGTAGAATCTTCCGTATCGGCTTTTGGTTACTTAAAACCTGCCCAACGCTGGACCGAACTCTTTATCTTTTATCCTTATATGGTGCGGATTCCAACTGCCTACATTACAGGGTTTCATTTACCTCGTTCTATTGAAATGTTTGCTGCAGCAGCCTTCGCCGGCTTTGACCTCTTAATGAAAGCCTACGAAGAAGCAATCAAAAAAGAATATCGTTTCGGTTGTTTTGGCGATGCTATGCTCATCCTATAACGATGGCTTTCTATCTATTGCTTTTAGCAGGTGGCAAAGGCGAACGTATGAAATCAAAAGTCCCAAAACAATTTTTAAAAGTTCATGGGAAACCGCTGTGGCTTTATAGTCTGGAAGCCTTCCATAAAGCGATTCCCCAAATAAAAACGATTATTGTCTGCATTTCTGATTACCAATCGCAATTGCAAAAAGATTTGGAGTATTGGGGTTATGAAGCAGTGGTAGTGGATGGCGGGAATACCCGAACGCTTTCGGTATATAACGGATTAAAGCACTTGGCAGCGCATCCTTGTGATGCTAAGGCGTTGATTGCTATTCACGATAGTGCTCGCCCCTTGATTACACCGATATGTATACAGAACGCTTTTGAGGCAGCACAACGCTATGGAAGCGCTGTTTGTGTTGTACCTATCCGTTTTGCCCTAAGGAAAAAACATCAAAATACCACGATAAGCGTAGACCGCTCCCTTTACTTGGAGGTGCAAACCCCTCAAATCTTTCCTTTTGAACCTTTATGGAAAGCGTATCAGCAGCTCCATCATCGCACTTTTTATGATGATGCCTCCTTAATGGAAGCATGGGGATATCCTATTCATCTTGTAGAAGGTGACCCCTATAACATCAAAGTTACCTATGAAAAAGATTTGGCGATTGTAGAAGCGTTACTTAACGCTTAAAGAAACGGATGGCTTTTTTGAGGGCTTGGACGAAGTATTCTACTTCTTCCATGGTATTGTAGAAGGCGAAAGAAGCGCGTACTGTAGCACTTAGTCCGTAGAAGTCCATTACAGGTTGGGCACAATGGTGTCCTGCTCTTACTGCAACCCCCTCTAAATCCAATAACGTTCCAATATCATGGGGATGGACGCCTTCACAAACAAAGGAAACCACAGCAGCTTTTTCCTTGGCTGTGCCAATAATCTTTATTTCTGGGATTTCACTCAGAAGCCTTGTTGCATGGTCTAAAAGTTGTTGTTCTTGTTGTTGGATGAAGTCGTAGCCGACTTGTTGGATGTAATCTATGGCGGCACCTAATCCAATAGCACCCGCAATGTTGGGAGTTCCTGCTTCAAACTTCATAGGTAAATCATTAAAGAGCGTTTTTTCAAAAGTAACGCGTTTGATCATGTCTCCACCGCCTTGATAAGGAGGCATGGCTTCTAATAATTCTGTTTTCCCATATAGCACACCAATACCTGTAGGACCATAAATCTTATGTCCAGAAAACACATAAAAGTCCACTTGTAAATCTTGTACATCTACAGGCAGATGAGGAACGGCTTGTGCACCATCTACTAAGACATAAAGTCCGTTTTCTTTTGCCCAACGAATGAGCTTTTTTACAGGATTGACAGTGCCTAAGGCATTAGAAACATGCGTAAACGCTAACAAGCGAGTTTTTTCTGTGAGTAAAGTGTCCAAGGCATTGAGGTCTAAAGTGCCTTCTTCTGTTATAGGAATAACTTTAATTTTAATGTTTTTGAATCGTTGTAGTAGTTGCCATGGGACGATGTTTGCATGGTGTTCCATTTGAGTGAGGAGCACTTCGTCACCGTCTTCAAGGAAGCGACTTCCAAAGCTGAGGGCTACTAAGTTGATGCTTTCTGTTGTTCCTCTTGTAAAAATGATTTCGTGGGAATGGGCAGCATTTAAGAAGGTTTGGACTTTTTTTCGTGCTGTTTCGTAGGCTTCTGTTGCGGCTTCACTCAAAGCATGGACACCACGATGGATATTGCTGTTGTAATGGCTATAGAAACGCGTTAAGGCTTCTATGACAGATTGGGGTTTTTGGGTTGTTGCGGCGTTATCTAAGTAAACTAAGGGTTTATTATCCCTAACACGCCGCTGTAATATAGGGAAATCCGCTCTGATTTGCTCAAGGCTACGCGTAGCAACGTTCATCTTTGTTTAGACTAATTCTAAGCAAAGGTAGTAAGTCTTGTTCATCCATGCAAGCGCAGTGTTAGGTTTCGTAGTCTTGAAGTTGTTCTTTGAAGCGTTGGCGTAGTTTTTCAAGTCGGTCTTTTATTTGTTCAGGAGTTTCTTTTAAGATAGTTGCGATGGTTTTTTCGTCTAACCCTTCCGTTGTATAGAGGGTAAAAGCAGCTCGGTCTTTGCTATCAGCATCTTTTAACGTTTTTTCTGTTGCTTCTTGAATTTGTTCTTCTGTAAAGCCTTCTAAAACTTCTTCTTGAATGGTTTCAGATAAGAAGTCTTGTGCAGTAGGCATAAGATAAGTAGCTTCTTCTCCAAGTTCATGCGCTTGTAAAAATTGTTCTGCTTGGGTGTAAAGCCATTGTTCTAATTGGTCTTGGTTCGTGATGTTAGCTTCTTTAAAG
This sequence comes from Bacteroidota bacterium, assembly GCA_015490695.1. Lineage (GTDB taxonomy): Bacteria > Bacteroidota > Bacteroidia > SpSt-205 > S141-50 > S141-50. The sequence goes on from WFXK01000193.1 coordinate 5,031, forward strand.
CGTTGGTAAACATATTTTCGAAAGGCTTCTAAAATCTCTTGTTCCATAGCAGCCG
>WFXK01000194.1 GCA_015490695.1 Bacteroidota bacterium
CATTGATAACAAGGGGGGTGTGGTGATTGGCATGTAGCAATAGCTGCCATATAAACTGCCGTTGCTAAGTGCATAGAATCAACAGGTGCCTGTAATAAAATAGCGTGAGGGTATTTTCCTTTTAGCTGTTTCCAATGTTGTATTAAGGTTTGTTGTCCTAAAGTTGCTACTTCCATGGTGTGGCAAGATTAAAGCTTTTTGGTAGTATGTTGATAGTCTGGTAAGGGAACTATGGAAACTCTAAAAGTTTCCTTGAGTTTCCAATAAAAGGAAGTATACGATAGAATAAGTACTACACAAACTCAGCAATACCAGCCTTCATACCCAATAAACGCGATGCATTTTTATACTACCACATTTAATTGCTTTTTTGCGAAATGAGCACTATACAACTCTTCTACGTTCTTTTCCATTGTTTGCGACAGTGGCGTTAAAGGTAAATCATTCATATCGGTACCAAAAGGGTTTTCTATTTCTTCCGCAATAAATTCAATGGCAAAAAGGAAAAAATAAAGCAGTATTGCAATAACTAGAGTGTGCAAATGGTATTCTCGTGCAAACCCTAAGGGCGTAATCAACACATAAAAGACTAAAAAAACTTTAATAAATGTTGCATAGGAAAAAGGAATAGGGGTATTTCGTATGCGTTCACACGCTCCTAAGATGTCTATTAGCATTTTTAGTTCTTTGTCTAACAGCATAAACTCAAATTCAGAGATTTTGTTGGCTTTTTTTAGTTGTTGTAAATATTGGTAGAGGATAGAAACGCAAGCATTGGGTTTATGCTCTGCTTGCATTAAAAGGGTAGCTTCAGGATGGTCCTTAGGGAATTCTTCTACATAGAAGGTTTGATTACGAAGGTGGTCTCTGAGCAAATAGGGGAAGGCAATAATGAGGGGTTTAAGGCGCAGCAAAATAGTTTTATCAGAAACAAAATGGAGGACTTTAATGGTCAACATGCGTATATTGTTTACTAATGCACCCCATTGTTTTCTACCTTCCCACCAACGGTCATAAGCACTATTAACACGAAACACTAAAAACAAACTCAAAACAAATCCTAGTAAAGCATGAATTTTGGCAATATCTTCAAAATGAATCGTTATGAGGTTTTTATCTATGAGCATTACTACAGTAAAGGTGTAGAGGATGACTATAATAAGTCCAGGAAGCAGCCGTTGCATGATTTGTTTATGCAGCAAAAAACGCCATATAGAAGGGAACCAAGTCTTAGGGTTATAATTGCCGAAAAATTTAGGCATTGGTAGTAGGCTGTTTAATTTGCTTTTCAAAAATTGTAAAGAAGTCCCAAAAGCCTTTTCTTTGTTGAATCCATTGTGCTGCAAGCAATGCTCCTTGGACAAAGCCTTCTCGGCTTAAAGCTTTATGGCTGATAGTGATTTGGTCTACTGCGCTATAATAACAAACTTCATGGTAGCCCTTTTCTTCGCCAATACGTTGATAAGCAATCGTTAATCCTTCTTCTGAAGGTGCTTGGTGGCGTAAAGCTTCAGGGAAAAGTAAGCGTTGTTTCCGTTGTAAATAGGTTAAAATATCAGTTGCTAAGCGCATGGCAGAACCACTGGGTGCATCCTTCTTATAACGATGATGAATTTCATAAACACCACAATCATACTCAGGAAAATGATTCATCCATGTCGCTAAGGTTTTATTTAATAAAAACAAAAGATTCATCCCTATACTGAAATTTGCTCCGTACACTACCGACCCATCATAGGTTTTTACTAAGTTCTTTACCATTCCACCCCGTTCTTCGTACCAACCTGTAGTACCAATAACCATAGGTAATCGTTGTTTTAAAACCGCTTCAATGCGCTCTAAAATACCAGGAGCATGTGCAAATTCTATTACAACTTCTGTTTGTTCTGGAAGCTTATAAATATCCTCTCTATTCTTCAAATCAATAACAGCAGTGATCTTATGCCCTTGGTTTAGAGCGATCTTCTCCAATAATTTTCCCATTCTGCCATAGCCAACAATTGCTATGTACATTTCACCGAACTACATTGAAACGAGCAAAATAATTTCCTTGAGAAGTCTCTACAAGGATGAAATAATTTCCTGTAGGAAGCTGCTCTACAGGGATAGAATAACTTCTTCTCCCTTGTAAGGGAAGCGTATAGACCTTTTGTCCATTCAAGTTATAAATATTTAACTCTCCTTTCAAAGGGGTACGAAGTTGGATATTGAGCACAGAAGATGCAGGATTTGGATAAAGCGTTGCTTGTAAAGGCTGCGGTTTGGAACGTCTTACTACAACACTTTCTAAGAACGAAGCACTTCTTAATGTGTCTTGAGTTGGGTCGTAATTAAGGGTTAATACAGTAGTCTTTACATCCTTTCCAAACCAAGAATAGCTAACAGCCCTTAACTGCATAGGATTACCTTGCAGCAGTTGCCATCCAGTAAAAGTAGAATATCCCCATATACTATCTGCTTGATATTGATAAGAAACACTACGAACCACATTGTTGTAAGTATAACCATTGATAGTTAAGGTACCATCGCCATCAACACTATCTTTACTTGCCATGGTAAATTTAACGCGGATAGAGTCAAGAGGAGGTTGTCCAGGAAACTGTAAAACAGCCCACCCTGTATCTTGGATAACTACACCAACCTGATACGGGAAGGTAACTAATAGGAAGGGATCGGGTTGAACCATAATCGGCGTTGGCACACCGTCAAGGTTAAAAATGAGTCCTACAAGTTCTAGCTTTGATGATTGTAAATTCATATAAGAGTAGCTATTTCCTCGCTTTTGTACTCGGTTGGCTGTAGGAAAACTATTTGCATAGGGTGTGCTATCTGGATGGAGAATCTCCGCTGTATCCCGATCTAAGGTGTCTAAGGTAAAGCTCCAATTCTGGCTGATGCCTGCTGGTCCTGGATTGAAATTAGGGCGCGTAGTAGTGTCCATAATGTAAAAAACCTTACTGTTTAATGGCAAAAAGTCATTAGCCGTTATAACAACATTTTGCGCTACTGCACTTGCCAAACCTAATACAATGAATACAATTCCTCGCATACTAATAAAGCTTTTACGCCCTCAAAGATACAACATCTTATTTGAAAGCATCAAACCTTCAACACAGCGCTTCCATTTCCTTACAGTCTCCAAAGTGAAAACTAGTTACAATGATTTCTCACTTGCGCCTTTTAAAATATCTGTCTACTTTTGAAGGGAAAAATTTTCTAAAAACATGGCAAATGAACCAAGGGCATTTTACTTCGTCCGATGGGATGAAAACGATGAACCCGATATCCTCGCTATTGTTAAAGCGAATACAAAAAAGCAATTCCTACACTTCTGCCTTCAATACATCATCCTTTTAGGCGAACTCCTTAAAAGTTCTGACGAAGAACCTTCTGAATTTGCCCATTACGACCTGCGATACTTACTTAAAGAATACGGCTACTCAGAAAACTGAGTTACCACAAGGGAATCGTTTGCCATGAAGGATGACGCGTCAACACCGTAGGATGCTGTTCCCGATTATGAAGTAAAATAGCATATTTAAGCACTTCTTGACTTACTTTCTCCACAAGTTCTTGATAAGTGAAAGGTTCTTCTGCTTCTTTTAAGGCTTTTAAAAGAAAGTAGGTAAAAAGTCCATGTTGTGCTTGTGGGAAGGGTAAGGCAGTCTCTTCTTTGGTGGTTGCAGCAAAAAGAATGGTGTTTGCAGGGACTTCCAAGGTTTTGGGTTTAACAAGCACGCCTCGGGTGGCTAAGGGCGACTCATAACGCCCACCCCCACTAAAACAAGCATCTATAAAAAGTGTCAATAACTTCGGCTGTGCTGAAG
>WFXK01000195.1 GCA_015490695.1 Bacteroidota bacterium
GGGAGGGGGGCAAGGTAGAAGAAGAGGGTGTGGACTTGGTTAAGATGAATGCGTTGTTGTTGAGGAAAATAGAGGAATTAACCCTTTATGTGTTATACCTTCATCATCGTATAGAGGAGTTAGAGGGAGCAAAAGAGGAATAAACCATGCGCTATTTAATGCTTTTACTAAGCCTTGCTTTAGCTCAGACATGGGCACCTGTGGGGACAACGTGGCAGTATAAAGTTGCAACAATACCGTTTTCTCCTTTTCAAGACTCGTGTGTTGTAGAAGTCATACAATTGAAAGTTGTAAAGGATACTATTTTTCAAGGTGTTGCTTGTAAAAAGGTAGAACAACGTTATCGGCAACAAGTAAGTTATTATTATGTTTACGAACAAGGCGGCAAGATATATTATTATGACACTTCAGTAAATAATTTTTTATTGCTATATGATTTTAATGTTGTTCCTGGAAGTTTTTGGATAAGGGGTATTGATGATACTGTTTGGGTAGATTGGCAAGATACGATAGTGGTCAATGGAGTAGCCCTTAAAGCGCTTTATGTTCATGAAGACGACCCCGTTGTGATGGCATACAGGAATCCTATTATCGAAAACATTGGTAGTTGGTCGTTTTTCTTTCCTATAAATGAGTATCGTAGGAAATGTTTGAATTTTTTCAACTATTTAGGTTTGTCTTGTTATCAAGATAGTGTTGTAGGTACTTGGGGAAATTGCATTGTATTGAAACGGGAGGCGAAAGAATTTTCTAACATGGACATTTGGGTTTATCCTAATCCTTTTCGGGATAGAATTGTGGTTCGTACATCAGGTTTTTATCCTGTAGTAGTTCGGCTATATGACTTGCATGGACGATTATTGAAAGAAGAGGTAGTCCAAGGCAAGAAAGTGGAATGGGATTTAAGTTTTCTTTCAAAGGGGACATATGGGCTTGTTGTGATAGATACAAATCAGAATTATCGTTCATTTATCATCATAAAGAGCCAATAGCAATGCTTCGTTGGATAGTTGTCGTTTTAAGCAGTATTGTAGTAGTATGGGGGCAGGGTTGCCGTGTTTACTCCCTGCTGTGGCGTACTCAAGACCCTTCGCCCTTGTCCAACGCATGGCCACTTGGTTATAAAGCACAATGTAGCAATTACTTAAGTATACGTGCCAATTATCATCCCTATCCTTCTGTGCAATTAAAAGATAGTACTTTATGGATAATGGGGTTGTATGCTTATCAAGGAAAATGGTATGTTGCTTTGTTGCGATTAAATAAGGATTTACAAGAGATTGGTGCATGGTACTATGGACTTTCTGGGAATTATGACGTTATGGGAGCAGGTTGGGATATTTTACCATGGAATGATAAGCGCTATATCTTAGCTATTGTTGCCAGAGATAGCGTTGTAGATAGCACCACAGTAGTTCTGTTTTTCCAAATAGATACTTCTGGAAACGTGCTATGGCAACGCTCCTATCGGTTTACTTCACAACAAATAGGACTTTGGCAGTATAGCGAACTATTAGCCCATGATGATGTTACAATAGTTATGGAAAAGACAAACGACAACGACCTTATAGTGATTGCTTCTATACGTTTTCGCTATTTTGATTTTGTTAATCAATGCTATTCTGCATCGGTTTACATGCGATTAGATTCGCTGGGAAACTTGAAAAAAGTGTTACATGGTGGTTATGAATATGGTGATAACGGCAGTGGCGTATTGGGTTCTGGGATAAATAGCTTAATGTTTGACAAAGCTGCTACTTATGTGGCGACTTGCGGTGGGGCATGGGGACCTGCAATTGTGGTTTTGGATTCCAGTTTGCAGATTCAACAGTTCAAACGTTTTCAATATAGTTTTTTAGAGCCGAGTCAGTTGTGTAGTTATTGTTTTCAGGGCTCGTTGCGTGGGATTGTACCGCTTAGTGGAGGAGGTTATTTATTTTATGGTTTTGTTCCTTATTACAATGAGGGGAGTCATGATATAGTGTTGCTTTTTACCGATTCGCTTTTAAGGATTTATCGTAGTGTTGTGCTGGGGAGTGCAGAGCAAGAAGTGCCGTTTGTTGTTACTGCTACCGATGATGGCGGCTACTTGATAGGAGGTTGCACCTTTAGCATAGATTCCTTGTTTGTGACAACAATGAGAGCAATAGTTATAAAAACCGATGCCTTAGGGAATCCTCAATGGACAAAGACATTTAACAACGTACGTTTCATTACAGGGATTTATGAGCGAAGCGATGGAAGTTTTGTGCTCATAGGTGCAACACAACAAGATTCGTTATGGATAGGCAGCATGGATAGTAGTGGTAACATGTGCAACAGCTGTGGGGCTCAAGACGATAAAATAGTACAGGTGCTCCCTAAGATAACATGGCTTGATACTCCCATTGTGTGGAAACAAGATGCAACCTTTTCTGTTTCTTCCCCTTCTATCGGATTATCTACGACAACCATTGCTTTGAATGGTAATTCCATCTGCCCATGAAGCGGTATATATTATTGCTAATGGTTTGCCTTCATATTGAGGCACAACTGGGAGATTCTTCTTTTGTATGTCAATTTCAATTTCAGCTTTAGGTACTCACCAAAGTAGCCATCTTACTTCTTTTTTGGATAAATATTCTCCTTTTTTCCAAGTGAATAATAATTCTCCTGTGTTGCCTGTGCGTCTTAATTTTATTTTGTTGCAAAGCAATAGTGGAATAGGGAATTTCCAAGTTAACAACTCAGACCATGTTAACTTCTTAAATGGGGTTGTGAATGCGATGAATAGTATTTTTTCAAACCTTGTCACCAATCCTTCAGCAGGTTGGTTTGGTAGTTGTTATCAGAAACCATGTAGCAGTTATGTTAGTGATCCTCGTATTCGCTTTATGATAGGGAACATCATTGAACACCAAGACGATTATTATTGGGGTAATGCAAACTCGTCTAACACTTTAGGGAATTTATGTCCTAATTTATCTACTTGGTGGTTAGCTCCATTAGGATGGTATTATGAGTCAAATTTTCCTCCTGCAATGCAAATATTTTTTACCGTTGATACGTGTTGGTATTGGCAGCTTACTAACGGTAAGTGTGATTGTAATACTTCCTTATGCAATCAAGGGTATTCTGACTTTTGTTGTAGCTATTATCCATGTAACCAGCTAAGTTATAACAAGGCAGGCTGTTCTATGCATCCAACAACGAATATAAGTGCTCCTACTTTCATTAATATGGCTAACGTTTTCCTTCAGTATCTTTACGGAAGATGCTATATACGGATGAACACTGCGTGCTCTCCTATAAGTCAGTATTATGAATGTTTACGTTGGGGAACAGCTTCTGGCATGTTGCACGAAATAAGTCATGCACTATGGAGCAGAGATATTCACTATGATGTTTGTTCTAATCTTTTAACTACTTCAGGGTGTCCTCCGCATTATCGTCGTATTGATGCCTTAACTCCCACCCAAGTAGCGGACATGCGTGCGGCATTGTCTTTGATGAACGTTCGCCGTTTCGTAGTAGGCTGTCCTTATTCTTCTACTGACACGCTTACCATTGCGCAGAACTTCACATGGGATGCCGATGCTCGTTTGTATCGTAGTGTAGCGATAAAGAACAATGCAGTAGTGAGGCTTACAACCTATTGGCGTATTCCTACAAACGCTACAATACATGTGTATCCAGGCGCTACGCTTATTGTGGATAGTGGACAAGTGGTCAATGGCTGTGGGCAATGTGGTACACGGTTTAAGATAGAGGGGCAAATGGTGTTGCGCAATACGGTATTGAATTTAGAAGCGGGTAGTGTGTTACATATTACGTCCACTGGGGTGTTGGAGGTGGATAGCACGGCAGCATTGTGTATCCAACAGGGGGCGAATGTGGTAATAG
>WFXK01000196.1 GCA_015490695.1 Bacteroidota bacterium
GCAATGGCCTCACAAACGCACGACACGAGCTATTACGAAAAGACTACGAAGAAAATTATCCTGAAACCTGTGAGTTCCAAGTCTCTTCATCCTTGCGTTATAGTGGAAAATTTTCCTTAAGCGATACTTATGAAGGACTACCTTACGACCTTGGACAAGCATTACTTTCTCCAACAAGAACCTATTTGCCTCTATTAGCCAACGTTGTGGAAATATTTAATAAAAAAATCCATGGAATTATCCACTGCACAGGAGGAGGTCAAACCAAATGCATGAAATTTGTAGACCAACTCCATGTAGTAAAAAACCATTTATTGCCATTACCGCCTTTGTTTCAGATGCTTTATAAAGAAACCCGTTTAACTCCCAAGGAACTTTTCCAAACTTTTAACATGGGACATCGTATGGAGATCTATACCGATGAAAAGACTGCAGAAGAAATTATTTTGTTAGCAAAACATTATAACATAGATGCTCAAATCATCGGTTATTGCGAGCGCTGTCAAGGGAAAAAACTTTCTATTCACTTCCAAGATGAAGTAATTACATGGGAGTATCCTTGAAGAGAAGGATTACCAGAATTTTTTTACCTTAGTGCAGCGTAAAAACATAAACCATGCGCTTCTTTGTGTTATTGTGGGGTTTTTTGTGGATGTATGCTCAAACCTCCTTGCAATTGAAATTGGCGCAGGCAGTCTATCTTAAAGAAGCTAAAGAAGTGCCCTTTACAGGCTATTTAGACTTTCCTTATATTAATAAATACCGCTATTATCACAACAAAGAGGCTTTAGCAAAAATTCGGAAGGCAGAAAAAGAAAAAGATTGGGAGACATTGAATCGGTTGTTGACCGACTATGTGCAGCGGTTTGGTATAGAGAACTTTCGTTGGGATAAGGATTTAGATTTAATTTGGAAGTTAGGGCAGCTACGGGAATATTTAGGAGATACGGCAACGGCGCTTTTTTTGTATCAGTTAGCGATTCAAAATCAACATCGTTATATTGATAGTGTTAAGATGCATTATTGGGCACTAAAAGCACCGACTCATAACGAATACGTAGATTTGGAGTATTATTATCGGATTTTAGAAGAGCGGCGGAAAATAGACTCTTTAATGCCTCCTAAGGCAGTGTTGTTACGCTTACCGCCTCATATCAATACAGGCTACCCAGAATATGCTCCCTATTTACACCCTTCTGGTGGTGTCCTTATTTTTACCTCTCGTAGAGAAGAATCTCGTTTGGTCGTCGGTGTCCATTGGTTGAAAAATGAAGACCTTTATTATATAGAACGTGATGTGGCTACCGATAGTTGGGCTTATCCAGAAAAATTCACAGACGAAATTAACTCTCCCTACAATGAAGGTTCTGCGTGCTTAGATAAAGATGCCATGCATTTGATTTTTGTTCGGTGCAATGCACCTGACGGCTATGGGCAATGTGACCTCTATGCCGCTGACTATGTTAACGGAAAATGGACCAACGTAAGAAACTTAGGTCCGAATGTTAATTCCCCTTATTGGGATTCGCATCCTTCTCTTTCTATGGATGGAAAATATTTGTTTTTTGCTTCTAACCGTCCTGGTGGGTTTGGCAAAACCGATATTTATTATTGTGAGCGCCTTCCTAATGGGGAGTGGGGTCCTGCAAAAAACCTCGGTCCTGTAATCAATACCGCCCAAGAAGAATTAACCCCTTTCTTCCATCCCATTAACAATACCTTATATTTTGCTTCTTCAGGACATATTCCTAACTTCGGAGGTTATGATATTTATAAATCCCGTTGGATTAATGGACGTTGGGAAATCCCGAGGAATTTAGGTCCTTTAGTGAATCAGAATGTAGATGAGTTTTATTTTACGATTAGTGGTAAAGGGGATAAGATTTTTTTCGCAAAAGCCAATCCTGCAGACCCCGAGGATTTTGATTTATATTCTTTTGAGATGCCTATGGGGGCTCGTCCTGATGCTATCACCCCCCTAAGAGGCTATTTAATTGATTCCGTAACAGGCCACCCCTTAACAGGCATTGTCGTTGCTATTGATTTAGATAAAGGAACCGAAATAGAACCTATTTACATCAATCCTTATGGCTATTTTGAGTTTCGCTTGATTGCTAATCGGCGTTACGAATTATTGGTTTTAGGTTATAATGCCGTAGTAGTCAATAATGAACAAGCACAAAATGAAGATACTTTACTCAGTCTTGTAGAACGTTCTATTTTGATGAATAAGCCCTTGGTGTTTGAAACGTTTAATTTTGAACGGGGTAAGGCAGAGATTACACCTGATATTGCACGTAAATTGCGGAGTTTAGCTACGTTATTGCATCGTTTCCCTGATGCTGAGTTAATTGTTCGGGGACATACCGATGCTACAGGAAGCCATAAATACAATATGAAGCTTTCTAAACAACGTGCCGATGCTGTAAAACGGTTCTTAGTTAAGGAATTAGGCATTCCTCCGGAGCGTATTACAGCTGAGGGTTATGGAGAAACGCGTCCTGTGTTCCCTAACGATACGGAAGAGCATAGACGAAAGAATCGCCGTGTAGAGTTTATTGTTCGGGTCAGTAGGGAAACCTATCAGAAAATCAAAGAGAAGTTTATGGAGCAGCGGCAACAGCCTTCTGAGTTGGCACAATTTTTGTTTTTAGATGACAATGTAGAGTTGCTTACGGAGCCTATTAGGGACGAGGCAACGCTACAGCAGCAGCTGCGGCGCCTGCGTGGCGGCATGGATACGCTTTATGACCCCTTAACCGCTGCCCTGCCCCCTGACCTCTACGACCCCGAGTTCCAACTAATTGAAGACATCGTGCCCGCTGAAGCAATAGAAGAAGAGGGAGAAGACCCTTGGGAAACCGAAGAGGATAGCCTATGGCAAGAAACCAGTCTGGACGACTTAATCATGGAAGAAGACGAACCTTACGACAAAGGCTTTGATGAAACTACTTTACAATGGGAAGATTTAACCATTGACGACCCCTTAACAGAACTGGATGATGAACTTTCTTCACAATTACAAGACCCTGAAACATGGATTTTAGAAGAAGAGTGGAACTTAGATTTGGATATAGAAGAGGAGTTGTTTAAGGAAGAAAAGTGAGTTGAATTTTAGAAAGTTTATTTTTACTTTTGCCGTTACAGAATAATAGGGATGGCTATGAAGTATTTCTTTTGTGTATTTTTAGGGGTAAGTGCGCTGGTATGGGCGCAGAACGTGCAAAACGGCACATTAGAACAATGGCAGACCGACACAGTGTACTATTATCCTTCGGGTTGGGACGGATGGTTCACCACAACCGCCTTCGGAACCTTCTTAGACATGCCTAACGGCAACGTGCGACCCGTCTCCCCAGGACTACAAGGAAATTACTCTATCTACCTTGAAAACTACAATAGCCCCAACGGGCTAGTATATGGACAAGCCGTTTTAAAACAAAACAATTTTACCTTTAGTGGAACTTCCTTTACCGTAACGCTGAATGCTACTTATGTAACAACCACTGCTGACACGGCTTCTATTTATTTGCTTTCTGCAACACAAGCAGGTGTGGTTACAGGTTATGCAGAGCTTTATGTACAACATGGCGGTGCTCAGACTTCTAATAATCTTGTATTGACAGTGCCGTTTAACCCATTGACCCTTGCTCCGCCTGCAAATGGTGTGCTTTATATCGTAATTCTTGCAGGAGACCAGCCTGGAAGTGCTTTGACCATAGATAATATTACGCTTTCTGCTGGAGCAGGGTCTAATATTACTCAAGTAGCAGACGGCGGCTTTGAACAATGGGCACCCGTAACGTATGACTACCCACAACAATGGTCCGCTCTCTTCCCTGCTAGCTATGTTTCCACCGTTCAACTGACCTATAATAACAATCCCGTGGCTACTTTGTTCTTAGTGGATAGCGTTGCTACTTCCTTAAAGCGTAGTGGCGATGCTTATGAAGGCAGCTTTGCTGCTCGCTTCTACCCACAAGAATACTATTTGGGTACCACACCTACTTTATTATCGCTCATGGGCTATGGAGGCTTCTCCTATAGCATCCTCCCACTCCCCTTAATGCCCTACTCAGGACCTGCAAACGAAAAAGTAGATAGCTTAGTCTTCTACTACAAAACAAGCAACTTCAACACCAACACCGATACCATACAAGTGATCGTTACCCTGAAAAACACCAACAAAACCATGACCTTTGATACGCTAATCACAACCCCTAATGTGAGCACTTATAGTCGTTTTGCTATGGACCTCAGTGCTTATAACGACCGTCCTGATAGTGTAGGCATCCTGTTCTTATTCTGGGCACCAACCTCTTCTATGGGAATATGGCTGCAAGTAGATAGTATAGACTTTCACACTTCTCCAAGCATACGGCAAGAGCGTCCCCAAGAAACGATTTCGCTACCTTATTTATTCCTATCCCATGGAAACTTTATGTTAAGTGGCTATCCAAACGATATGGAAAAATTAGTAATTCAACTTTATACTTTGGATGGCAAACAGGTAAGAACGTTTGAAGTACAATCACCACAACGACAAATAGCGAAAGCAGATTTACCCACGGGGCTTTATGTGTATCGCATTATC
>WFXK01000197.1 GCA_015490695.1 Bacteroidota bacterium
GTTCTAAGAGTTCTTGTCGTTGTTTTTCATCTTGTGTTTTTTCTAATTGTTCTCTTAAGGTTTGGACAGCTTTCTCTTCTACTTTATCAAAATGTTTTTTTAGTTCCCATACCCTTCGTATGAGTTTCACTTTCATGGGGCGTTCTACCAGCGCCTTTAACAACCATAAACACTCCTGTGGTGTTTCTATCTGCTCAATGTGCTCCTTAAAAATCGGAATAGGTTTCTCAACTATCTCTTCTAACAAGGCGCGTAGTTGCTCTTCATGTTGTTTTTCTAAAGCCTGCGTCGTGAGGGATTCTACCTCCTTTGGCTGCTGCATACGCTTGTGTTTAAGTTGCTAAATGACGTTTTGCAAAACGTATCCAATCTCTTATCTGGTTCAAATCCACTACAATATTACGATGTTGTAACTTTTCTTGCAAGACACTGGGCTCAATGGCTAATAAATCCTCTACGCGTCTAATACCAATTGCCTCTAACTGAGCAACAACAGCCTCCTCCCCAATCACCCGACTTAACTCACTTTCTTCATCTGCCTTCTGCTTAGGACGCATTTGCGGAAAGAACAACACCTCCTGAATAGAAGGACTATCCGTTAACAACATCGTTAATCTATCAATTCCTAAACCTAAACCTGCTGTTGGTGGCATGCCAAACTCCAACGCTTGAATAAAGTCTTCATCCATCACCATTGCCTCTTCATCCCCTAAGCGCCTTAATTGCAATTGTGCTTCAAAACGTTTTCGCTGCTCTATCGGGTCATTTAACTCAGAAAACGCATTACACAACTCTTTACCACTGCATATTACTTCAAAGCGCTCTGTTAAAGTAGGGTCATCAACCTTTTGTTTCGCCAAAGGACTCATCTCCACAGGATAATCATAAACAATGGTGGGCTGTATTAAATGCGGTTCTACTTTCTTAGAAAATAACAAATCCAACATCACCCCTTTAGAAGCATAAGCAGGCACCTCAATAGCCTGCTCCTCAAGATAGCGTCTTAATGTGGCTTCATCCGCCGAATAAGCATCTAACCCCGTGTACAATTGAATACTCTCATAAAACGAAACCCGCTTCCAAGGACGCTTAAAATCAATCGTTTGATTTTGAAAAGTAACGCTCGTCGTTCCTACCACTGCTTTCGCTGTATATTCCAAGAGCCTTTCTATAAAATCCATCATCCAACGATAGTCTTTATAAGCTACATAAAACTCTAATTGAGTAAATTCAGGATTATGATATTTATCTATCCCCTCATTACGAAAGTCTTTAGCAAACTCAAAAACAGCATCGTACCCACCTACAATAAGCCGTTTTAAATAAAGTTCATTAGCGATACGTAAATATAACCGCATTCCAAGAGCATTATGGTAGGTTACAAAGGGTTTAGCATTAGCCCCTCCATAAATAGGTTGTAAAATCGGTGTTTCTACTTCTAAAAATCCTTGTTGGATTAAAAAGTTCCGTATCGTTTGAATGATTTTTGCTCGTTTACGAAAGATTTCCCTTACATGAGGATTGACAATCAAATCTACATAGCGTCTTCTATAACGTTGTTCGGGGTCTGTGAAGGCATCCCAGACTTTTCCATCTTTTTCTTTTGGCATGGGCAAAGGACGCAGTGCCTTGGCTAACAACACAAATCGCTGAACCTCTATGGTAATCTCCCCCGTCTTGGTCTTAAACACCCTGCCCTCAACCCCAATAATATCGCCATGCGCAATTAACTTCTTAAAAACCGTATTATACAAAGTTTTATCCTCCCCAGGACACAAAATATCCCGATTAAAATACAATTGAATTCTTCCCCAGCTGTCCTGTAAAACGCCAAAAGAAGCTTTTCCCATCACTCGTTTGACCATCAATCGCCCAGCAAGCGCCACTTTATTAAACGCCTCCGGATTTTTCTCCCATTGTTCTAAGATTTCTTTTGTGGTATGAGTGGTTGGGAAAGTAACAGAAGGAAAAGGTTCTATACCCAACGCTTTTAGTTGTTGTAATTGATTGAGGCGGTCTTCAATAACTCTGGACATCGCCACGCAAAGATAGCACTTCTACCACGTGATTGCAATGGCTTGAGCAATCTTACGCCAATATTGCCGCTCCTCCCAATCCTGCATCCAATACGCAATATGCTCCAACGCCTTTATCACATGCTGAATCAAATAAATGTTAGACAAGGGTTTATAATGAAATAAATTAACATCTTCCACCTTTAATTGCCGAAGTAATACTTCCATTTGCCCTATATCAAAAAATTGCCCTTGATTATGAACGTCAATATAAAAATGGCGTTGCGTACTATAATAACGAAGATAATAGCGTTCTTTTACCTTAATAACCTGCAAGGGGATTTGCAAGGCATTAGCAATAATAGCATAAAGCATACACAATCCCAAACTACTACCTTGCTTGTTTTGTATAATAGCATGCATGAGCACATCTTCCATTGCAAGCGTATTGCCATAACGAAAAGCAAATCCTTCTTCTTTAAATAATAACACCGATAGATGATGAAGTTTTTCCACGTCTATACTTTGCGGCGTTCCTTTAAGCCAAGTCAAATGGGCTAAGCGCCGAATAGCATCTTGGGTTTTTTTTACCTCCATAAACGGGTCTGCTAATTGACTTAAAAGCTCCCAACCTTCCCATAAACGTTTCCCCCCTTGTTTACGCCATTGATAAAGCCGCTGTGTAAGAATAGGAAAGTAATAGTTTCGTGCTATAGAAAACAAACGTTTTTTTATTATCGCATCTGAAACTTCACGATAAGCTTTTTGTAAAATTCCCTTTTCTTCTTTTTCCCATTGAATCAATGCTTTTTCCACAGCACTTAGCACCGACGGATCTTCATCATCCAGTAAAGTTAACAACGATTGCAGTCGTTTCTTTGACCCCATACTAATACAATAATAAACGTTTCCACCTCGTGTGTCCGTTTTGTTGGATTTGCAGAAGGTAAATACCTTCAAGGTGTAGCGGTAAACATGCTTTAAGGATTTGTCTTGCCTGCCATACACGCTGTCCTACAACATTATAAAGCACTACATCAGAAGGTACAGGAAATTCTAAACACCAACGATGCTGATTCTTATAAAGCCGATAGGATTCCTCCTCGGGTAGTGTCTGATGGGTCAACGTTGCATTAATAACAAAATCACATACCACAGGTAAATGGTCCGAATTAGCATATAAAGCATTTAACACATTAGAAGGCACAGAAAGGTTTGCTGGAGGGTCTATTAAACTTTTTTGAAAGTGCTGTCCATCTTGACCTACGACTCTATAAGAAGAAGGCACAATAGTGATAGTTCCTTGCGTATCCCAGAATTGAGGATTTGCAAGGATGAAGTCAAATCGGTCGTTTAATCCGCCTGTGCTGCCCCCATCACCTAAATCACTCGTTCGGGTAGATTGGGTATGTACCCATGCAAAATTCGGATTATTACTCCAGTTGCCTTCTTGTTGTGCAGGGTCCCGAAGTTGTAAAGTCGCATCCGATGCATAAGTCTTTATAAACTGATAAGCACTTTCTGCATCTGAATAAAGATTTAAATCCCCCATTAAAATAAAGTATTTCCTATAGCGTTGAGGCAGTTGCCGAACATTATCCAAAAGCACCTGGAGCAATTGTTGTCGTTTTTGTGCATCTGCAGAAGTATTTCCCGCTTTTAAATGCACCAAAGCAATCGTAAAGAAAATCGTATCCCCTGCAGCATCCCTACCTTTTTTATAATATAAAACATAAATATTAAGGTCTCGCACCGTTGTAGCAATCGCTTTTTCATAAACAATACCAAAAAGGTCTGAGCGATA
>WFXK01000198.1 GCA_015490695.1 Bacteroidota bacterium
AACCAACCCCATTTACTCCTGCATTTTCAACAAGCCTTGCAGCTCCGCTTAGGGAATGCCCATCCCTATCCCGTAGTCACTTTGTCTGCACTACATAAAAAACGCATTTATCAATTACTGCGGTTAATCCAAGAAACCCTATCAGAAGGAAAAAAAATCATTCCTACCCGTTTGTTAAATGAGACTTTGTTACCGGTTTTCAAAAATCAACCTCCACCAACACACCGAGGAAAACGAGTTAGAATAAAATTCTTAACGCAAGTTCCTGGAAACGTGCCTACATTTTTATGTTTTACAAATGCCCCAGACCATGTCAAAAGTAGTTATATCCGTTTTATGGAACGAAAAATTCGGGAACATTTTTCTTTCCGAGGCTGGCCTATAAAACTTGTTTTCAAAAAAAGCGAATGAAGCTTTATCAAGCGGCTCAATGGGTCTCTATTTTAACCCATCCAATATGGATTCAAATTGCTATGATAAATCTCTTTGCCTATGACTGGCAAACAAAAGTTATTGTTTGGCTAATTGCTGGAGCCCTCCCAATCCTTTGTTATTTTCTATGCCTTAAAGGGATTGCTTTACAATGGTGCACTTTGTTCGAAGGACGCATCATTGTCATCGCAGTGAATCTAATTTGTCTTTTTGTTGCTATGCAGTGGTTAAATAATCCCTCTTCGCAACTATTACCCCTTCGCTATCTGCTCATCACTCAAGGAGTGGTCTTGATGGTCAACCTCTGGTATTTAAGCAGTCTACATTTAAGCGGTTGGGGATTTCTTTTTAGCCTTGCTTATCTTCTTAATCCCTCTTTGCCGCTTTGGAATATGCTTTTATGGTTTGCCTCCTTTTTTTTAATTGGTTGGGCACGATGGTATCTTAGCGCCCATACGATTTTACAACTCTTCATCGGGCTTTTATGTGGCGCTATTCCACCCTGGCTGCTTTATGGACTTGAAAAGTTATAAATTTATTATTTTTGTCCTTATGTGGCGGTTGTGTATCCTTTTATTAGCGGTCAATCTTGTCATAGGGCGTTATCCCTTCCAAGATGCCTTTGAAAAAGCCTATCAACGTTATAAATCCATCCCCAAGGGGATTTTAGAAGCCCATGCATGGGTAATGACCCGCATCACTTTCGTTCATCCCGCTATAGAACCCCCTTCCTGCATCGGATTGCCTATCCCCTACGGACCCATGGGGCTATTCCTTGAAACCAAACAACATTTTAGAGCGAACTTAATTACAGTCGCTAAACTATCGGGCTACCCCATAGAAGCCATTAAAAACGACCCAGAAACCAACATTTTAGCCTATGCCGCTGCCTTTGAACGACTAAAAAAACAATGGAATATCCAAAGTAACCACCCTCAAGACCACCTTCCTATCCTTAAAGCCCTCAGTGAACTCCCACTAAAAACCCCACACGACCATTTCGTAATGGACCTCTACCTTTATGAGGTGTTAAAATTCCTAAACAATCCTCAATTTCAACAACAATATAACTTCCCTGACTATAACATAGACCTAAAAAAAGTTTTTGGCAAAAACTATGCAGTACTTTCTTCCTCATGGATTATCATGACGAAAGATAAAATCCAAACCCAAAATGGTATAACGTATCAAGTTCAAAAAGGGACGATGGGTCCGGATTATCCACCTGCTATTTGGGACCCTGCTCCTTCGTGTAATTATAGCAGCCGCAATGGCACACCTATTAGTGCGGTAACCATCCACACTATCCAAGGTACTTACGCAGGAGCAATTTCATGGTTTAAAAACTGTAGTGCTAACGTCTCTGCCCATTATGTACTACGTTCCAGTGACGGACAAGTAACCCAAATGGTGTTAGAAGCCGACAAAGCTTGGCACGTCGGAACAGAAAACCCCTATACCATCGGATTAGAACACGAAGGCTACATCTCCCAACCCCAAGTATGGTACACCGATACTATGTATAAAAGCTCTGCCGACTTAGTACGAGATATTTGTAATAGCGGTTATGGCATCAGTCCCTTAACTACTTATTTTGGTCCAGGTTGTTCAGGAAGCTCTCCACAATGCTTATTGAAGTCTTGCGTTCGTATTAAAGGGCATCAACACTACCCCAATCAAACCCATACCGACCCAGGACCAGGTTGGGATTGGGATTATTATTATAAACTCATCAATGACCCGCCTGTCATCACGACCTTAACGGCTTCCAGTGGAGTTTTATACGACAGCGGTGGCCCTATAGGGAACTATAGCGATAACGAACGAAGTTTATGGTTAATCGCCCCTCCCGGTGCTTCCGCCGTAGTACTCACATTCACTGCTTTTGATTTAGAAAACAACAATGACCGACTATACATTTATGACGGTGACAATGTCTATGCTCCTTTAATCGGTGTATATACAGGGAACAATTTACCCGGTACGGTCATTGCGACTTCTGGGAAGATGCTTCTTGAGTTTCGTTCGGATTGTTCTACGAATGCCGCGGGTTGGGAAGCCCAATGGCAAGCAATGGATCCCGACACCATCCCGCCCACTACCCAACTACAAAAACCCCTTACTTGGCAAAAACAAGACTATATTCAAGCCTTTCAAGATGAGGACCCCTACCCCACTATGGGCATTGCTCACCGCTTCTGGATTGCTTTAACCTACCAAAACAACCAATGGCAAACCAAAAGCGACAGCGGCTTCCTCTATGAACTTTGTCAGTCTCTAAATGCATGGACCATCCAAACAGGAACTTGGAACGTACAAAATGGCGTTTTTGTCCAAAGCGATGAAACCTTAAGCAATACCAACCTCTATACTCCCCTACAACAAGATAGCAACTTCACCTATCTATTTCACTGGAAGATGAACATAGCAGGCAGCGGAACCAACCGCCGAGCAGGACTCCATTTCTTCTGCGACGACCCCACCCTATCTAACCGAGGAAACTCCTATTTTGTTTACTACCGCGTAGACCATAACACCGTACAAATATACCGCGTTACGAATAACACTTGGACGCTTCAAGCCCAAGGCAATGCCACCATTGACCCTAATCGCTGGTACGACTGCAAAGTGATTTACAATCCCCAAAGCGGACTTATCCAAGCCTACTTAAATGATAGCCTCATAACCCAGTGGATAGACCCCGCACCTTTAAAAAGCGGCATTGCACTCTCCCTAAGAACAGGAAACGCCTTAGTCCAATACGACTCTATCTTCGTCTACCGCTCCAGAACCACAAACGTATGGATTTCCACGCAACTTCCTTCTTCGCTCTTCCCCGTAGATGCAACTTCCTACACGCAACGTAATGCGAAAGTGCTGAGCATCGTCCAAGACAGCGCTATGTGGTGGTCCGCTCCAACATACGACTACCTGAAATTGGATTGGACACCCCCAATAACCGACCTAAGTAACTTACCTCCGTTAATCACCCAAGATAGCGTCTATACCTTCTTGGATAGCGATAACATCGGCATTCAACGTGCTTTCTACTTAGCCGCTGACTACGACGGAAGCTACTGGGGAAGTAATCGGAATTTAGGTTTCTTAGAAGAGCGTTTTGGTACCTTAAGCGACTGGGTTAGCCAAACAGGCACATGGACACTGCAAAACGGCTCTGTATTCCAAAGTGATGAAACCCTAAGTAATACCAATCTATGGATAGATTTGCAACAAGACTCTACAACAGTTTACTTGTATCGCTGGCGTATGCGTATGGGCGGTAGTGGTAACAACCGCCGAGCAGGACTCCATTTCTTCTGCGACGACCCCACCCTATCTAACCGAGGAAACTCCTACTTTGTTTATTACCGTGTAGACCACGATAAAGTTCAAATCTATAAAGTTACTAATAACACTTGGGTGCTTGAAGCAGAAGGCATCGCAACGATTGACCCCAATCAATGGTACTGGTGCACCGTGCTTTATGACCCCTCAACAGGACTTATAGAAGCTTGGCTAAACGACCAACGCATTACTTGGTGGATAGATAATAATCCATTAAAAAACGGTATTGCAGTTTCCCTGCGTACAGGGAACGCTCAAGTGTTCTACGACAGCCTCCGTGTCTACAAAGGTCGTTCTTCTACAATTGCTATCACCTTAGGACCAACGGCAATGTTCCGATACAATGGCATCAATACTGCTTTATTAGCCTCTGCTGTCATGGATAGCGCAGGCAATTGGGACTTTCAACAACAAGTATTTAGTGTAAATAAAATTTCAACACAACAAATCATTCCTCAACAACTTACTTTACAAGTGTTTCCTAACCCTGCGAAAGAACAAATTGGTATCAGGGTTTCAGAAGAAATCCAAGGTATAATACGCTGTTTTAATAGCAAAGGCCAACAATTATGGGAGCGTGCCGTTCAAGGAACAACATGGTACTTCCCTACAACCTCTTTAGCCCCTGGGCTTTATTGGATAAGTATTGAAACACGGCAAGGCGTTCTATGGCGTAGTTTTGTTAAAATAAAATAGCATCTTTTAGAAACGCAGGGAACTTTGAAAGTTTACTGGAGTTTCCAGTGGGAAGGTATACAAAAAATCTGTAGTGAGATTCGTGGCCTTTGACATAGAATAATGATGCAAATGACATAAAAGCTGCAGATTATACCCATCAATCCAATAGCCCTCAAACTTCCTGCAGTGTAAGCAGTTGCTGCGTCATCCCAAGCAAACACAAAGCACCTTTTATGAAATCCTATTATTTCACCACCACGCCTTAGGTCGTTTTGCTACCAACCACTGAAATCCCTTTAACCGAAAACGTTTATAAGCTTCTTTAGAATAAGGATATAATACCCCTTGGCTTTCTCCTACTAAAGTAATTCGCTGTGGTTTGTTTTTGTAAAAATAAACCCAGAGCTGCGGTGTTTCTACTTGATTTACGGCAACATAGCGCCCTTGGTCCTTGATAAAATAAATACTTTCCACTCGTGGGAAAAAATGCATAGCATAGGGTTCATTGTGATAAAACTTTAATCCAATTTCCGAAGAACGCACTTGATGGAAATGCAAAGCACTATCTTGTTGTAACAAAAACACATGTCTTCGTCCATGAAGCGAGTCCCATTGTTGCTGTTTCTGCCATAACCATACGGTATCTGCTGTTAACTGTCCATTTGCCATCCACAAAACAGGAGAACCCAATAAGGTCAATAAGGAATCTTGATAAACCATAGAGTCTGCAATGGCTTGCAAATCTTTATGGAAAAACTGCACATGCCAATAACTATACCATCGCCGCTTTTCTTTTAGGATTTCAAATGCTAAAGTATCGGCTAAAACCATAGCAGTATCTCCCTGCTCACTAAACCATAATAAATAAGCATTGTCTGAAAGCTTTACCATCTGAAAAGAATCCTGATTAAAAAAATAAGCCGAGTCGCCAAATAAAAACAAAGTAGAATCTTGGTACCACATTCGGATATTGCAACGCATGTTGCCTTGTTGTTTCTCTAACCAATAGTGCAAGGTATCACAAAAAACAATGCCGTTGCTATCTTGGAACACTACAGAGTCGTAGGCAAAAAAATATTGTAGATTTCTGTCAAAGAAGCCTTTTTGTAGTTGCAACACTAAGGAATCAGCAAACAAAATAGTAGTAGGTGCGACAAAGAAGACCTTATCGCGCTCAGGAGCATAACTTAAAAGTGCTGTTTTGATTCGATATTGCGGATGCGTTACTACAACATCTTTTTGAAATAAAACTGAATCCTTATTAAGCCAATATTTTGCTTTTTGACTTTGGATTTTTAAAGAATCTTGTTGAATGGTGCCGCCATTGTAGTAAGTAGCAATGCGTTGATAGCGATAATAAACGACTTGTGGAGCAAACAAATGGAGGTCTTGATAATGGAGGTGAACGTTTTGTTTTAATTGTAGTACGCCATTGGGAATATGGTAGCGGAGGTAATGTCCGTAGATATGGACACTATCAGGTGTATGTCCTTGAACGTTTCCATAAGCTTCCATGATTTGCTGTTGGAGATAATGAAAAGCACTATCACAAAAGAAAAGGCCTCCTTTATAGCGGAATTGTACATTTCCTTTGAGCACCCGAACACTAAAACCTTCTTTTTGGGAAAAATAAAATTGATCTGAGTGAAGTAGTTCTACTTGTTGTGCATAGGGTTGTAGATTAAACAGAAGAGAACAAATACTTTTTATAAGCCACCACTTTTTGTAATCCTTCATAAAAAGACACTTTCACTTTATAGCCTAAGTGCTTTTGTGCTTCTTGGATATTGGCTTTAGAGTGTTTGACGTCGCCTTTTCTGGGGGGAGCAAATTCAGGGGTTAGGGAAGTTCCTAAGAGTTCATTGAGGTATTGAACCAGTTCTAACAGATTATGTTGTTCTCCGCAGCCGATGTTAAAGACCTTACCTGCGATGCCGGGTTGTTTACAAGCCAATAAGTTCGCTTCTACGCAGTTATCTATATAGGTAAAGTCTCGGGTTTGTTTTCCATCGCCGTAGATGATAGGAGGCAGTCCTTTGAGCATGCGGTCTATGAACTTAGGGATGACAGCAGCATAAGGGGAATCGGCTCGTTGGTGCGGACCAAAGATGTTAAAATAGCGAAGGGCTACGGTTTCTAAGCCATAGAGTTTATAAAACAGCAGACAGTAGCGTTCTGCAGCGTATTTACTAACAGCATAGGGAGATTGGGGGTTAGGGCACATTGTCTCTTTTTTTTCTGCTTGGGGTTGTTCGCCGTAGATGGAAGAAGAGGAGGCAAAAACAACACGTTTTACTCCTTTTTCTTTAGCGGCATAAAGGACGTTGAGGGTGCCTTCTACGTTCACGGCGTTGGAAGTAATGGGGTCTTTGACCGATCGGGCTACAGAAGGCAAGGCGGCTTGATGAAGCACGTAATCTACATTATTCATCGCTTGTAGTAC